>NZ_JBQKLJ010000005.1:0-127064 GCF_052116285.1 Collinsella sp. Sow4_E3 | reverse complement strand
AGCACGGAATCGCCCACCATGGTCTGGACTGCGAAGATCATGCCGTAGTCGGGGTCGATGGAGTCGGCCGGGATGGCGGCGCCGATGCCGAAGCCAGCGAACAGGTAGATGACGGCAATAGCCACGCCACCGACGACGATAGCCTTGGGGATATCGCGAGCGGGATCGGCCATATCATCGGTCATGGTGCAGATAACCTCGAAGCCCATGAAGTTGAAGATGATGATGGACAGGTAGCCCAGGGCGTTGGTGTTGGTGAGCTCGGGCAGGAAGGTGGCGGCGGACATGTCGCTCGCGAAACCGTTCTCCATGGCATACCAGATGCCCAGGGCGCCGACGATGACGGCAACGGCGACCTTGATCAGGGCGCCACCGTTGAGGACCCACTCGGAGTCGGCCGCCTTGGAGCGGCCCATGAGGTAGACGATCCACACGAAGGCGAGCT
This sequence comes from Collinsella sp. Sow4_E3, assembly GCF_052116285.1. NCBI lineage: Bacteria > Bacillati > Actinomycetota > Coriobacteriia > Coriobacteriales > Coriobacteriaceae > Collinsella > Collinsella sp. Sow4_E3. The sequence continues at coordinate 126,619 of NZ_JBQKLJ010000005.1, read as the reverse complement.
CGATGCCCATCTTGGCGATCAGGTTGAACTCGACGCCAAAGACCATGCCCAGGATGTCGGGGAACATGGTCGCCAGCGAGGCGATCCACAGCGGGTAGTTGACCCAGTAGTAGTACGAAATGCGGGCGCCCCACTTGTCGCCCAGGCCATCGCGTACCCAGTCGTAAATGCCGCCCTCGCCGTCATAGGTGGTGCCGAGCTCGGCGACGACCATGCCGTAAGGGAGCAGGAAGGTCAGGATCAGGAAGATCCACCAGAAGAACTGCTGGTTGCCAATGGCAGCAGCAGGAGCGGCGGCCTCGCAAACGAAGACGACGCAGATGATGGTCGAAATGACCGTCAGGAAGGAAAGCTTTTTCTTTCCGTCACTCATATTTAATCCTTTGCTCAGTCTTGGACAGATTCGAGGCCCTAAGGTATTAAGGCAATTGCTTGGGCCTCGGTGAGCGGGCGACAGGAGACGAGCATCCACCGCCCGCAAACATGCTTTTAGAAGCCTTGAGGCTTAGAGCTGCTCGAGAGCCTCGAGAGCGGCGTGGAGCTCAGCCTTGGCGGAGTACTCGACACCCTCGTCGTTGAGCGGAGTGCGCTTGCCCAGGGCGGCAAGGAGAGCACGGATGGAGTGCTTGCGGTTCTCGGCCTCGACCCAGCACAGGGAGCGCTCGGGATCGTCCATGACCTCGTCGACGACTTCCTCGCCACGGGTGGCCGGCAGGCAGTGCATGAACTTGGAGTTGGGGCCGGCGAAGTTCATCATGTCCATGGTGACCTGATACTTGGGATAGAACACGTCCATGTAGTTCTCGCCCGAGACCTCCTCGTCGTACAGGCCATACCACACGTCGGTGTAGATGAAGTCGGCGCCCTTGATGCACTCGATGTCGTCAGAGATGACAACCGAGCCGCCGGAGACCTTGCAGTTCTCCTCGGCGATGGCCATCATCTGCTTGCCGAACTCGGCGCGCTCCTCGGCGGTGCCAACGTGCAGGCCGCCGTCGGGGATCTGGTGGCCCTTAGGTCCAAACTGGACAAACTTCATGCCGACCTTGGAGGCGATGAACATGAGGGAGACGCAGACCTGGGTGGCATCGCCGATGAAGGCCAGGGTGCAGTCCTCGATCTTCTTGCCCTCGGGGAGGTTCTCGAGCATGGTCATGAGGTCGCCCATCTCCTGCGTGGGATGGTTGAACTCGGACATGCCGTTGATGACGGGCACAGCGGAGCCCTCGGCGAGGCCGACGACGTCCTTGTGACGGTCAACGCGAGCCATCATGATGTCGAGCAGCGAGCCCATAACGCGAGCGGTGTCGCCCAGGGACTCGTGACCGCCGAGCTGGATGGTGCCAGGGCCATAGAACTGAGCATGGCCGCCGAGGTCGGTCATAGCGGTCTCGAAGGAAAGACGGGTGCGGGTGGAGACCTGCTGGAAGATCATGCCAAGGCTCTGGTTGCGGAGCAGGTGCGGATAATAACCGTCAACCTTGATGGCCTTCTTCATTGCTAGGCCAAGATCCTCGATAGCCAGGATCTGCTCTTTGGTGAAGTCGTTGGTGTCGATGAAATCCTTAGGCAGTGCCATATCGATTTCCTTTCCGCCGGTCTTGCCGACTTATTTACTGTGAGGCGCTCGTACATCACACCTCGTGTTGACAAGACCATCATTCACCCGTGTGCAATTTTTACCTAGTTTATTCGGGATTAAAGACCGTTCACGGAGTTACACCCTCTATAAACCAATATAAACCCGCAGGCAGCGGGCTTGCAGGGGGTTTACCGTCTGGAACCGCGAACGGTATACGGCTATGCTATGTCTGGCGTCTAATCCGCAATGGAACGACCGGCTGAGACAAGTATACCCGTGGGATATAGCGGGCTCCATAAGAGTTTAAATGAGACAGGACGGTGACAAATGGACACGCTCATGTTCTTCTATACCTTAGCGATACTCGTAATCTGTATTGTGACGGCAGTGCTTTCGCTTGCCGCCTACGCCTCGTCCCATCGACGCTTCTTTATCTATGGCAGCGGCGTATTTATTTGCTACGCCATCGAGATGACCGAGATCTTCTTTTTTGAATACACGTTGCAAAACGAGACTTTTCCGGCCAGCGACTATTACGCAATTACCATGCCTGCGTTTCGGACCCTTGTGGCGACCACTTCACAGGCTTTTATTTGGCTGATTGCCATGGACTTGCTCGATAAGCATTCAAAAAAGCAGTTCACTATCCCCGTCTTAACGTTTTTGCTGTTAGAGTCGCTGACTATCGTCGCTGTCCCCTCCGGCCCCATGCGTCAGTGGCTCTACTACACGATGCGTCAGGTATTCCTTCTCTTTGTGGGACTGTATATCTTTTGGACGGCTCATAAAAGTACGGAGGTTGAGCTGAAGGCACGCGTTAACAACCAGCGAAAGCACCTGATTATCGGCGCTATTCTGGTCGGTTGCATCGTTGCCGAAGATTTCTACAACATCCTTGTCATCCCCATGAGTCTGGCACCCTCTTGGCTGCAGCTTTATCTATCCGAGCGCAACTTTAGCGAGAACGTCTTTGCGTGCTACTTTGCGATTCTGCTGATCATCTACTCATACCACGTGCTTTCAATTCGCATGGAGAAGGCGCCCGAGGAAAAGAACGTCAACGATCTTGATCGACACATCGAAGAGCAAATGCCCTTCTATCGCAACGCCTACAGGCTCTCCAACCGCGAGGCCGAGGTTTTGCGTCTGGTTGTGCTGGGCAAGTCGAACCAAGAGATTGCTGACGAGCTATTCCTTGCCGTTGGCACCGTCAAGACCCACATCCACAACATCCTGGTCAAAACCGAGCAGCAAAACCGCACCACGCTCATCCTCCACTTTTGGAAGCGTTAACCTGCCAAAAAGGGACAGGTTTATTTTGGTAGGTTTTATCTGGGCAAACGCCAGCCGCCGCAAGAGAGCTGCTTTCCCTTGCGGCGGTCTTCTAGCAGTAAGACCAAGTGAGTAGACTTTTTGCAGGAGGTCGAGCACAGCCCAAAACGCCGCGGCTCTGACCTGCGATTTTATTGAACATTTATCGCGATGTGCTCGGCATATCTAAATAAGTCTACTCACTTGCATCCGAGACGCACCAGATAGGCAAATAACCGCCGCGAAGGAAGGGTTACGCGGTTTTACCAAACCGCGTAACGGCTCGACGCTGCAAGCGCCCCTGAGCGAGCAATCTGACGTTCAATCGTCGGTCGCGTACAAAAGTACGCTTCCCTCCTCTTTCACGTCACCTTACTCGCTTAGGGGCGCTTTCGCTGACCTATGCTCAACCTACAATGATTCCAAACTGGGTGAGTTACTCGCTGTAGCGGGTGGCTATGGCTGCTCGCACCATTCCGGTACTCATAAGGTAGGTCACCAAGAAGTAGCCACCGTATGCTGCCAGGAAGATTGCACAGGTGAGGCCCACGGTGCCGCCGATGCTCATATTTCCGAATATGCTCACCAGCTCGATAATCACCTTAAGTGCCACAAAGGAGTGCGCCAGACCCACTGCCAGCGGGAACAGGAAGAATACCGCTTGCTGCGCCATCACCGAATGGCGAATCTGGCGGTCGTCGCAGCCGATCTGTGCCAGCACACGATAGCTGCGGCTGCCGTCGGCCACGTTGGAGAGTTGCTGGATCGACAGAATCGCCGCGCATGCAACGACCAATACAAAGCCGATGTAGATGGCTAGGTAGCTAATAAGACCGTTCATTTGCGCTGCTTGCGCGTACATCTCTGAGCGTGTGATGAAGATTCCCCACGATCCCGGCTCCTTGCCGTCAACGAGCAGATTGTCGAGCACAGTGTATTCAATGCTCTCGTCTGCCTCGGTCGTATCCATCCCCTGTTTGTAGTTAACGAGCAGGCTACTGGAATACGGCTGCAGATTGAGTTGGGACAACAGCTCGTCGGCAACGACGACGGTACCCGGATTACTGCCCATCGCCGAGTTGGCGATGGCCGCCGTGTCCTCGTCCGACTTATCGGTTGCGGGCTTGAGCGTATGCCCGCCCAAGGTAAGGGCATGGCCGCCGGCCATATACTTGGTGTACAGGTCGATCAGCTCACCGCCCATATCACACGTAAGCAAGTACTGGTCGCGACCAATGCTCACCGGCTCCTCGCCCATCATCTGACGCAGCTTGTTGTACTGGCTCGCCGGCGTCACAAACAGACCTATCGCATCGGGCTTGCTACCCCCGAACGCCTTGGGAAGCTTTTCGCCCATGGTCTTGCACATCTCACCCGCAGACACCGAAGGGCTCGAACCGCCAAACGGGTAACTTAGATACGAATCGATCTGCACATGCTCACCGGCAACATCGGCGATATTGACCTTCTTGCCGGTCTCGTCGTTGTTGTCCGCCGACTTGTCCTTACCGTGCCATGCGGGGTACAAATCGACCGTTGTATCGGCCAGCACCATGCGATCGGCCTCAGACGGATTGACATACTCCTTGTAGTAGCCGAGCGTATCGGGCGTGTAATAGACATACGTCTGCGACATATCGGCCGGCGTATAGCGCTCCAGATTCTCGTTCATCACATTGGCAATCGACATACCGCACGTCACCGAGGTGATGGCCAAAAACAGGAGCATCGCGATGACGCCCATCGAAAAGCACACCGTGTTGACCTTGGCCGCAAGCTGGCGCACGATAAACATGTTGAGGCCGCGCCAATACACGCCGCGCAGGCTCTGCAGCAGCTTGATAAGCATGCCCGAGAGTCCCCAGAACAGGGCAAAGGTGCCCACGGTAACCATAGCGGTCGTAATGCCAAACTGGTTCATGGCCTCTTGCAGCTTGCTGTCCGTCGCGGTTAGCGGGAACCCATCACGTAGCAGACGGTAATAGGCCACGCCCACAAGCACCACGCCCACGACAAAGATGACAATCGCGATCCAGGGGCTGCGTGTCTTGATGCTCTCGTTGCGACGCTCGGCACCCATAAGCTCGATGAGTTTGGTACGACGCACGGCGCGAAGGTTCAGCAGTAGCGTGAGCACAAACATTACGAGCATGCAGGCAAGGGTCAGGTTGAACGCATGCACCGAGAAAAAGAAGTGGAAATTGGCGATCTGTGTCTTAAAGAGCGAGGCCGTAAAGAACGTCATGAGCTGGGAGAGTCCCACACCCAGCACAATGCCGGCGACAAAGGCCACAACCGATACTATCACGGTCTCGAGCGCCATGATCGTGGCGACGCGCCCGCGCCCCATACCGAGCACCTGGTACAGGCCAAACTCCTTCTTGCGGCGTTTCATAATGAAGTTATTGGCATACACCATCAAAAAGGCCATGACACCGGCCAAAAAGTACGTCAGGTAGCCGAGCATGCTGCCCATAACCTGCGCCAAGCCCTCTTCATCGATTCCGGCGATGTCGACCTGCATCGAGATGGTGTTAAAGGCATAGAAGACCGTGACGCCCAGGGTGAGCGTCAAAAGGTAGACGAGGTAGTCGCGGCCGGCGCGGCGGACGTTGCCCCAAGCGAGTTTACAGAGCATCGGAGCCCTCACCGCCCATCATGGCAACGACCTCCATAATGCGGTCGAAGAACTCGCGGCGGCCGGTGTCTCCGCGGCGCAGCTCGGTGAAGATCTTGCCGTCGCGAATAAACAGCACACGGCTCGTGTAGCTGGCGGCAAAGCTGTCGTGCGTGACCATGAGCACGGTGGCGCGCAGGCGGCGGTTAAGGGCCTCCAGGCTCTCGAGCAGCAGGCGAGCGCTCTTGGAATCGAGGGCGCCGGTGGGCTCGTCGGCCATGATCATGGTGGGGTCGGTGACGAGCGCGCGAGCCGCGGCAACGCGCTGCTGCTGACCGCCGGACATCTGGTAGGGATACTTGTCGAGCACCTGACTGATGGACAGGCGCGCTGCCACATCCTGCACGCGGGTCGAGATCTCTGCCGAGTTTGTGCGGGCGATGGTGAGCGGCAGGGCGATGTTCTCGCGTGCCGTGAGCGTATCGAGCAGGTTGGAGTCCTGGAAGATAAAGCCGAGCTCCTCGCGGCGGAACTGCGAAAGCTTAACCTGCTTCATGCGCGTCACGTCCTGGCCGTTGATGCGGATCGTGCCACTTGTGGCACTATCGATGGTCGACACGCAGTTGAGCAACGTCGACTTGCCCGAGCCCGAAGCGCCCATGATGCCAACGAATTCGCCGCGGTTGACGGTAAAGCTGACGTCGTTGAGCGCGCGGGTCACGTTGCCCAGCGCTCCGTATACCTTTTCGAGATGCACGACTTCCAGTACCGGGGTCGCCATGTGCGTGGTTTGCATACCGAGTCCTTTCTTGCGATTAGTCTACGGCATCTATAGTCGCAAGAAGCCGAGTCGGCTACCATCGATATCGCTTACGCTTGCCTTACCGTTGCGTAAGGTAGGGGTAGTCTTTTTGGGACGGGGCTTTTTTAGCTACCCTATCCGTAGCCTTCGAAGCATGAGGCCGCATTTGACATAGGGTAGCTAAAAAAGCCCCGTCCCAAAAAGACTACCCAAATGAGCTGCCTTGTCATGTGTTGATGCTGAGAGAGGACTCCTGTTGAAGACTGTTCATGTTGCCGCTGGGATCATTCGCAAGGAAGGATCCGATGAGCTGCTTGCCGTGCAGCGCGGCTATGGCGACATGCGGGGACTTTGGGAGTTTCCCGGCGGCAAGCTCATGCGCGGCGAGACGCCCGAGGACGCCGTACGCCGCGAGCTCATAGAAGAGCTGCAGGTAAAAGTCACCAACCTGCGCGATTTCTATACCGTTGAGTACGACTACCCCGATTTTCATCTCTCCATGGAGTGCTACTACTGCTCGCTCGCCGATGACTCCGATGAGCCCCAGAAGCACGACCGCCAGCTCGATATCCGCTGGATTCCGCGCACCTCGCTTGCCACCGTTGAGTGGATGCCCGCCGACAAAGGGCTTATCGATGCTCTGATTGAGTTGAAGGAAGATCGGCTTGAGGCCAACGGCGCCGCCGATGACGCCACGCCCAACACGGCCGACAAACCCGTCACCAAGCCCAAGCGCGCACCTAAGCGCCGCAGCAAAAAGCGTCCCAAACCAGGTCTGCTCGACGGCATCGATACCTCGGACCTCTCCGCTGACGAGCGCGAACTGGTGCGCCGTCGCGCCGCTATAAAAAAGTCCATGAAGGGCAACAAGCGCGCCAACACCAAACCCGAGCTGCTCGTTCGCCAGCGCCTGCGGGCAGCGGGCCTTACGGGATACCGTCTGGAATGGAAGGTACCCGGCAAGCCTGACATCGCCTTTCCCGGGCGCAAGATCGCCATTTTCGTCAACGGCTGCTTTTGGCATCGCTGCCCTAAGTGCAATCCGAGCCAGCCCAAGCGCAATGTTGAGTTTTGGGAGGCAAAGTTTCGCCGCAACGTCGAGCGCGACCGAGCCGCCATCGACGCGCTTACCCGAATGGGCTGGACGCCCATCACCGTCTGGGAATGTGAGCTCAAGAAAGACCGCATCGACGCCACCATGGAAAAGGTCATCGAACAGGTACGCGCCGCCGCACCGCAGCGCTAACAGCGATCATTCACACGCTCCGCACGTCCGCGCCACATCCGAGCCGCAAACCTTAGAAAGCCCTTAAGCTCAAAACCTTTCAAGAGTGTTATTCGATACCTTTGACCTGCAGTTTCACTGTTATAACAAACCTGATTAAGCCTTTCTTTAGTGCTTCTTTGCAGCAGCCGCGGCATAATACTGCCAACGAACGGGACCTAGCAGCACACCCCGTGCGCAACCTTTTGGTGGACATCGAGGAGGCCGCATAAGCATGCATTCTTCCAATGACGCAGCACAGCAGCCATCCCTAAAACATGCAGACCTTTTCTCCTTCCCTCCGACACAGAGAAACGGCCTCCTCGACTCCCCCACCACAAAAGCCAAACGCTCAACCGATCAGAATCTCAACTTGCGAATATCCTTCGATAAGCTCCAAGCATCCCTAAACAAGTCATTCCCAAACCAAGCCCGGGCATACTAACCCCCACCAACAAAGCGTCCCTAGCGCACCACTATTCCGCCCCAACGCCACAAGGGCGATTGAGCAGGGCCGTCCGGAAACGGAAAAGGGCCTATCTCTCAGAACATTCCGCAGGACGGAGGAAGCCCCGCAGCGCGTAGCGCGCAGCGGGGCTTCCGACATGTCCGAGGACGTTCTGAGAGATAGGCCCTTTTCCGTTTCCAGACGGCCCGGTGGGATCAGAGTACCCTTGCTGTTACTCTGCTTTGCCCACAGAGTTGAGGTTGGTCATGCGGATCTTAACCAGCTCGGTGATCTCACGCATGCCCTCCTTGGCCGGCTTCTTGGGATCGAAGCAGGCGGGGTTCTCGGCCATGTAGGCCATGAAGCCCTTGGTGTAGGCCTGACGCAGCTCGGTAGCGTAGTTAACCTTGCAGATGCCGTTCTTCACAGCCTCGGCAACCTGCTCATCGGGCACACCGGAAGTGCCGTGCAGAACCAGCGGCACGTCGACGGCGTCGCGGATGGCCTTGACCACGGACTGCTCGATGTGCGGATCGCTCGTGTACACGCCGTGGCTGGTGCCAACGCCAATGGCCAGCGAGGTGCAGCCGGTGCGCTCGACGAACTCCTTGGCCTCGGCAGGATCGGTGTAGGGGCTCTCGCCCTCAACCGCGGGACCGTCGTCCTCCTTGCCGCCAACCTTGCCGAGCTCGGCCTCGACGGGCACGCCCATGGCGCGGCCAGCGTCGGCGACGGACTTGGTCAGGGCAATGTTGTCCTCAAAGGACTCGTGCGAGCCGTCGATCATGACGGAGGTGTAGCCCGTGCGGAAAGCCTGCATGCAGCGGTCATAGCCATCGCCGTGATCGAGGTGCAGAGCGACGGGCACGGAAGCGCGCTCGGCAGCGGCCTTCACCATGCCGTAGAAGTAGTCCAGACCAGCGGTCTTGATGGTGCCCGGGGTGGTCTGCATGATGACGGGGGACTTGGTCTCCTCGGCAGCGGCCAGAACGGCCATAACAAACTCGAGGTTCTCGACGTTGAACGCGCCGACGGCGTAGTGGCCGGCCTGAGCGTCCTTGAGCATCTTTTCGGTGGTAACAAGTGCCATGAGCGTTTGCTCCTCTCCCTCGCCCGCATCTGGACATCGGGCGTAGTTGTTCACAAGGCGTTTTACCTTGCGTTTTACTGCGCTCATTGTATGAAATTCAGCGGCTTTGCACGTGCGAGATATTGAGTCCATGCAGGCCAATACAGTCGTTTTTGAAAAGTAAACGGAAGGAATCGGAACCGAGTGGGCGTGTTCGATATTGAATTTTGAGCGTTTAGCGTCTTTCTTTTATAGAAAAGATAAGTAATCGAAAGGTGTTTTCTTACTCAAAAAGAAAATGAACGAAAATAGAGTCAACACAATTCCTGCAAATATAGCCGAGAATGGAGCAAACATGGCCCAAGCTACCAACCGTGCTTTTGCTGACGAGCGCCGTACCGCCATTATGGAAATACTCGAGCATAACGCCTCGGTGCAGGTAGCAGAAATCGCCCAGACCTTTGGCGTGTCCTCCGTCACCGCCCGCGCCGACCTGGACGCGCTCGCCGAGGCAGGCAAGCTGCGTCGCACACATGGTGGTGCCGTATCGCTCCACAAACGCCTGACCGTCTCCACGCAAGATCGCCGCATCAATGTCAACGTCGCCGCCAAGCAGGCCATCGCGCAAAGCGCCATCGAGCTCGTTAATGACGGCGACACGCTGCTCGTCGACTCGGGCACCACGGCGCTCGAATTCGTCCGGCTCCTCGATCAGCGCGACGGCATCACCGTTATCACGGCCGACATTACCATCGCCGATTATATTGACGAGAGCATGCCCTCGGTCGATGTCGTCATGCTGGGCGGGGCACTGCGCAAAGGCCACCGCTATCTGTACGGCCCACTTACCATGCAGGCGCTCCAAATGGTCCACGCCGACCTTGCCGTCATGTGTCCTGGCGCTTTTGTTCCCGGCTGCGGCTTTACGACCGACTTTCCGCAGATGGCCGAGACCAAAGCGGCTATGGTCGGTGCCGCCCGTCAAAGCGTCGCCCTCATGGACGCCAGTAAGGTCAACGGACGCGGCATGTACCGTTTTGCCGAGCTTGCCGACGTCGACACCATCGTGATGGACAGCGACCCCGACGCCGCCGTCGCTACCTCAATCGCCGAGGCCGCCGACAGCGCACGTCCAGCCCTCATCATCGCCGGCGCTTAAACAAAAACCACCACAAAGGGCCTGTCCCCTTTGTGGTGGTTTTGCCCGTTAAAAGCGAAATATCGCTACTTGGAAAGCTCGTCGGCGAGGGCCTCGATCTGGGCGCGCGATGTGTCGTTGAGCGATCCCAGCACGGTCACCTTGTTCTGCGCCAGGGTGATGTCCTTCATGCCCTCGAGCTCCTTGGTCATAACCTTGGCAGCGGTGGGCGCCCAGGAACCGGCCTCGACGAGCGCCACGGTGCGGTTCTGGTAGGCATGCTCGGCGAGCGTGTGGATAAAGGTGCTCATGAATGGGAAGATCTCGCCCTGATAGGTGATGGAGGCGAGCACCAGGCGGTCATAGCGGAACGCATCCTCAACGGCCTCGGCCATGTCGTCGCGAGCCAGGTCAAAGACGGAAACCTTCTGGCCGCGAGCCTCGAGCGCTGCGGCGAGCTCCTCGACGGCGGCCTTCAGATGGCCGTAGACGCTCGCATAGGCAATCGTGATGCCCTCGTCCTCGGGCTGGTAGCTCGACCAGGTGTTATAGGTGTCGAGGTAATAGCCCAGATTCTCGGTAAGGACAGGACCGTGGAGCGGGCAGATGATCTGGATATCCAGATCGGCAGCCTTTTTGAGCACGGCCTGCACGAACTTGCCGAACTTACCGACGATGCCAAAGTAGTAGCGGCGAGCCTCGCAGGCCCAGCCCTCGGGATCCTCGATGTCGTTGGCGCCAAACTTGCCAAAGCCGTCGGCGCTAAAGAGCACCTTGTCGGTGGCCTCATAGGAGAAGAGCACCTCGGGCCAGTGAACATTGGGAGCACCGACAAACGTCAGGCTGTGGCCGCCCAGGTCGAGCACATCGCCCTCTTTGACAACCATTTTGCGCTCGGGGAAGTCGGTGCCAAAGTAGTTGACCATCATGCGGAAAGCACCCATGCTGGCCACAATCTGCGCCTGGGGATAGCGCTCCATAAAGGCGGCGATACCGGCGGAGTGATCAGGCTCCATATGATGGATGACCAGGTAGTCGGGCGTACGGCCATCGAGCGCGGCCTCGAGGTTGCCGAGCCACTCGTCGACAAAACCACCGTCGACCGAATCGGCGACAGCGATTTTATCGCCCAAGATAACATAGCTGTTGTATGCCATACCGTTCTCGGACACATCGTACTGGCCCTCGAACAGGTCAATGTCGTGGTCGTCGACGCCAATGTAGCGGATATCCTTGGTGATCTCCATCAGACAAAGCCTCCTAGATAGACAAAATAACTTGTCTATCATAGCACTTGGCAGCATTCCAACTGTTATCTGCCGGCATCCTTACCGATTGTTATTGAAATACGATAAATCGTCGTTTACCTGCGCAAACTATGAGCGTGACATCGCCGTGCTATGTCGAATAATGAGCTGGCCGGGAATACGGATAGCAACGGTTTTGCCCGCCGTACCCGCCTCGGGAACCGCGTGCTCAAACACCTCGCGTCCACGCTGATGTAAATTGAATCGAACGGTCGTGAGCTCGTTATGCGCGACAAAGTCGTCGAGCGAATCGTCGACGCCCACCACGCTTACGTCCTCGGGCACGCGCAGGCCGCTATCACGCAGCGCGGCAATCGCGCCATTTGCCATCTGATCGTTTGCCGCATAAATCGCCGTCATGGTGCGATCGTGCTCGGCCAGGTACCTGCCGGCCTCGTAGCCGCTGTTGGCAGACCAGTCGCCCTCGAGCGGCGCCTGCGGCTTAATGTGCTTATGCTCGAGCGCATCCTGCCAGCCGGCGCGACGAAATTGCTCGTCGACCGAGAACGACGGGCCGCCAATATAGCGAATTTGCTCGTGCCCCAGCTCAAACAGATGATCCATAAGCAAGAGCGAGCAGCCGTAATGGTCGGAGTCGACCGTGGTCACCCGCGGGTGCGCGTACATGGTAACAATAACCGTGCCAATGCCCGGCAGCGGATCAAACGTCTCAAAATCGGGCGCCATGCGGCTCATGCCGATGATAATGCCGTCCACCGGCAGCGCAGCCATACGACGCGTGGCCTCGGCAAGCGAAAACTCCTCGGTCTTGGACATCTCGACCAGCGTGATGGCGCAATTATGCTCGCGAGCAGCGCTGGCGATGCCGTCGATCATTGAGAGGTTGCCAAACTTGGTGATATCGTTGACGCACAGACCGACCGAATGGTAACGGCCGTCGCGCAGCGAGCGGCCGGCATAACTCGGACGAAAACCGAGCTCTTGCATAGCGGCCTGCACGCGCTGGCGCGTCTGCTCGTTAACGTTGGGCAAGCCGTTGGCGACGCGCGAAACCGTCTGCTGCGAAACGCCAGCAGCGCGGGCGACGTCGGCCATGGAGACCGGACGCGCACCTGTATCGTTGGACGAGTGCCTTGCCACAGAACCACCTTCACCCTTGCGAGATCTGAATAGCGCGCATGCCGGCCCGGGCAGAAATACACCCCGCGCCGAGGCCCGCTATCGTCGGACGCATGTTAACGTACTCTACTTTTTCTATCTGCATCTCTTCTGCTTTATAAGTCCATACGGCAGTACCGTTCACAGCTGTATTTCTACCGACTACCGGATTCTCAAAAAGTGTCAAGCGTTGTGTTATGAGTACGTTAACATAGCCCGTAACGTGCGGCATCGTGAACACTTGGTTCATGCCGCTTTAAGTTGTTAACGTACTCATAGCGACGCAAAACTCACCCGTGCGCGCCAAGGAAAGGACTCCCATGACCACCCCCGACGAAAAGACACTCACCATGCTCACCAGGCTGTTTGAGGAGGAGTTTGGACCCATCGGCGACCGCCAGGTGCTCTACGTGCACGCACCCGGCCGTTCCGAGATCAGCGGCAACCACACCGATCACGAGGGAGGCCATGTTATCGCCGGCTCGCTCGATGTCGCCGTTGACGGTATCGCCGTGGCAACCGACTCCAACAAGATCCGCGTCGCCGACGAGGGCTATCCTACCTTTGAGATCACGCTCGATACGCTAGATGTTCAGGAGTCCGAGAAGGGCACGTCCGCAAGCCTCGTCCGCGGCATGGCCCACGAAATCGCCGCTCTGGGCGTTGAGCCCCAGGGCTTCGACTTCGCCTTCACCTGCTCCGTTCCCTCGGGCGGCGGTCTTTCGAGCTCCGCTGCTGTCGAGGCGGCGTACGGTCGTGCCATGGAGGCGCTCTGGGGCGCACCCGCCATCGAGCCCGTCGCGCTCGCCCAGATGAGCCAGCGCACCGAGAACAACTATTACGGCAAGCCCTGCGGTCTGATGGACCAGGCCGCCGTTTGCTTGGGCGGCCTCGCCTACATGGACTTTGAGGACCAGGCTCAGCCTAAAACCCAGAAGCTCGAACTCAACTTTGAGGATCACGGCTATGCGCTCGTGCTCGTTAAGGTTGGCGCCGACCATGTGGCAGCTACCGACGACTACGCCGCCGTTCCGCGCGAGATGCAGGACGTCGCCGCCGAGTTTGGCAAGACACGCCTGTGCGAGGTAAACGTGGCGGATTTTGACGCCAAGCTCCCTGAGCTACGCGCCAAGCTGGGCGACCGTGCCTGCCTGCGCTCCGTTCACTACTGGTATGAGAACGGCCTGGTCGATAAGCGCTGGGCAGCCCTTAGCGCCGGCGACATCGACCAGTTCCTAGTCCTGACGCGCGAGTCCGGTGCCAGCTCTGCCATGTACCTGCAGAATGTCGTCGCCAAACTGGGCTCCGAGCAACCTTCCATGTATGCCTTGGCGCTGGCCGAGCATGTGCTCGACGGCCGCGGTGCCGTCCGCATCCACGGTGGCGGCTTTGGTGGCACCATCCAGGCCTTCGTGCCGCTCGACCTGGTCGACACCTTCATCACCAAGATGAACGGCTGGCTGGGCGAGGGCTCTGCCCGCCACTACGCAATTTCTGACAAGGGGGCTTACGCGGCATGGCTGTAATGACTGATGTGCGCGAGGCCGCGCAGGGCCTGATTGAGTATGCCATCCATCGATCCATGATCGGACAGGATGACCGCATCTGGGCCTACAACACCATTCTCGAGTGCATCGGCGCCACGGGTCCTGCGCTCGACATGGCTTGGGCGATGCAGAACGAGAAGCTCTCGCTCTTGCACCCCGATACGCTCCCCAATTTTGACCTGGAGGGCACGCTTGCCGCGCTTTCCGAGGACGCCGTTGCCAACGGCGCTGCCGAGGACACGGCGTCGGGCCGCGACCGCATCGCCATGCGCATCATGGGCGCGCTCATGCCGAGGCCTTCGGTTGTAAACGAGGAGTTCAACGGACGCATGGGCGTCAACGAACCCCGCGCCGCGACCGACTGGTTCTATGGTCTGTGCTGTGACGCCGGTTACGTGCGCCGCGCCGCCATCGCGCGCAATATCAAATGGAGCACCCCCACCAACTGGGGCGACCTGGAAATCACCATTAACCTGTCGAAGCCCGAGAAGGACCCGCGCGACATTGCCGCGGCCGGCGCCGCAAAGAACACGGGCGAGAAGTATCCCGCCTGTCAACTGTGCATCGAGAACGAGGGCTACCCTGGACGCTCCGCCGCAGCCGACGGCGGCGCCCATCCCGCTCGCCAGAACCTGCGCGTTATCCCCATCCAGCTCGACGGCGAGCGCTGGGGCTTCCAGTACAGCCCGTACGCGTACTTTAACGAGCACTGCATTGCTATGAGCGCCGAACATCGCCCGATGCACGTCGACCGTAAGGGACTGACCTGCCTGTTCGATTTTGTGGACCTGTTCCCGCACTACTTTATTGGCTCCAACGCCGACCTGCCCATCGTGGGCGGCTCGATTCTGTCGCACGACCACTTCCAGGGCGGCGCGCACGAGTTCCCCATGATGCATGCCGCCGAGGTCTCGCAGTTTAACGTGCCCGGCTTTGACCAGGTCAGCGGCACCGTGTTGCAGTGGCCGCTCTCGGTGCTGAGACTGCGCTCGCACGACCGCGCCCAGCTGCTCGACGCCGCCGAGAAGATTATCCTCGCCTGGCGCGAGTGGACCGATGAGTCTGTGGGCGTCATCGCGCACACAGCCGACGGCGTGGCGCATAACACCGTGACGCCCGTCATCCGCCGCGTCGACTCTCGCGGCAATGCCGGCGGCGAGATCTACGAGGCCTACCTGGCGCTTCGCTGCAACATCACAACCGACGAGCATCCGCTGGGCGTATTTCACCCGCATGCCGAGTACCACCACATCAAGAAAGAGAACATCGGCTTGATCGAGGTCATGGGCCTGGCCATTTTGCCGCCGCGCTTGGTTCCCGAGCTTGGCGCTGTCCGCGAGCACCTGCTGGCGGCCAAGGTCGATGCCAGCTACGATCTTGCCAGCGCGCTCGAGGGCGACGACCTTTGCCGCAGCCACGCCGCATGGGCCAAGGATGTCTTTGCCCGCCGCGCCGACGAGCTTACGGCGGATAGCGCCATCGACATCCTGCACGAGGAGGTCGGTATGGTGTTTGGCCACGTGCTCGACAACGCCGGCGTTTTTAAATGGAACGAAGCCGGTCGCGCCGCCCAGCAGCGCTTTATCGACTCGCTGTAGCACGCGAGCTCGAACGCACGCACTTAACAAATAGCGCCTACACGACCGCGGCGCCCGCCGGCAACATCGCCGGCGGGCGCCGTTTTCTGATGCAAGGGTAACTAATTTGCACCAAAACAAGGAGTGTCCCAAACTGCCGGCAGAAAAAGAACGTCCCCAGATGCCGACCTAAACCCACACATTATTCGATGGAAAAACGTGGTTGCCTCCCACATTATTCGATGGAAAAACGTGGTTCATTCCCACATTTTTCGACGGAAAGACCAACACGGTCTTATACTAACCATGATCGTTAGGAGGCAGTATGCAGCGACAGCTAATGGACGAACTCATCGCTTGGAAATCTAGGGCAAACCGTAAGCCCCTCCTGCTTAAGGGGGCCCGCCAGACGGGAAAAACCTGGCTTCTCAACGAATTCGCAGGCCAGCAGTATCAAAACGTCATCCGTTTTGACTTTATGCTCGAACCGGGCGTACGTTCGCTGTTCGACGGAAGCCTTGACCCCAAACGCATCATCTCCCAGATAGAGCTCCTGCGCGGCCAGACCATAACGCCGACAGACACACTCATCATCTTCGACGAAATCCAAGAGGCACCGCGTGGCATCACCTCGCTCAAATACTTCAACGAGCTGGCGCCGGAATACCATATCGTGGCAGCCGGCTCCTATATGGGGCTCGCGCTCCGACGCGAAAACGAGTCGTTCCCCGTCGGCAAGATTGACCAGCTTACCATGCGCCCCATGGGGTTTGTCGAGTTCGTTCGTGCCGTCGATGGCGATCCGCTCGCAGATGCCATCCTTGCCACAGACATGGACCTGCTGGCAAACGTTTCCGAAAAGCTCGAGCGCCTGCTCAAGGAATACCTCGTTGTCGGTGGCATGCCAGAAGTTGTCTCCGCTTTCGCCGCCTCCCACGATTTCATCGAGGCCCGCAGGCTTCAGCAGCAAATCATCGAAGCTTACGAATCCGATTTTGGCAAGCATGCACCAGCCCGCATCGTCGAGCGCATGAGGCTGGTTTGGAAATCCCTTCCCGGCCAGCTCGCAAAGGAAAACAAGAAGTTCGTCTACGGTGCGCTCCGTCCCGGGGCGCGCGCACGCGATTTTGAGGAAAGCCTCCAGTGGCTCATGGACTATGGAATCGTTCATAAGGTACCACGTGTTTCCGCCCTAAGAGCACCGCTCACAAGCTACGAGGATCTCTCGGGCTTCAAGCTGTTCTGCATCGACACCGGCATCCTCGGAGCACTCTCCGGCCTCTCGCCAGCCATTGTTCTGAACGGGCCCGCTGTTTTTACGGAGTTCAAAGGCTCGCTGACCGAGCAATACGTCGCACAGGAGCTTTTGCTCCAAGGCAAAACTCCCGCGTATTGGTCATCCTCCTCCGGCAATGCAGAGACTGACTTTGCCATCGACCATTCGGGGACCGTGCTTCCGCTCGAGGTCAAGGCGGCAGAGAACCTCAAAGCAAAGAGCCTGAGGATTGCCTGCGAGAAGTTCAAGCTCGAGCGCTGCGTGAGAACATCGTTAGCGGCATATAGAGACGAGGGCACGCTCGTCAACATTCCGCTCTGGGAGATTGGGCAAATCGACAAGCTGGCATAGGCGCTGTGGAGGGGGTGTCCCGTAAGGAGTGTCCCAAACTGCCGGCAGAAAAGGAACGTCCCTATCTGCCGCATTCCCGAAGCAAGGCAACGCCGATGTCTTGGAAACGACAGCGAGCGGGCCGCATTTGAGACAAGGTGACGTGAAACGAAAGGGCGCTGACCTTCTGGTCGCGCCCTTGAAGTTGAACGTCAGATTGTCCAAATGCGGCCCGCGCAGCGTCGGCAGGTTACGGCGTTTGGTAAAACGCCGTAACTCGACGCCGTAACCCTAAAGCTCCGTTACTTCAACGCTGTTGTAGACCTCGTCCCAGCGGTCCATGACCAGGTGACCGGTCTTGGGATCCATGGCGTTGAGCTTGCCGCAGGTATTGGCGGTCTTGAGCACCGTGACGTCGTCGGCACCAGCAGCAATGGCATGCGCAAAGCCGGCGATGGTCGAGTCACCGGAACCCGTCGCGTTCACAGCCGCAATCGCGGGCGTCTTGGCGCGGAACGCGCGGCCCTCATGGAATCCTACCGAACCGGCAGCACCCATCGAGACAACGACCCAGGGGATACCGGCAAAGCGGCCATCGGCGGCAAGCGCCTCGCGCAGGGCATCGACATCATCGGTCGTAAAGGACGTACCCAGCAGGCCGTTAATCTCGGTCAGGTTGGGCTTTACGAGCTCAGGCTTAGCGTCGGACTCCAGCGCGGCCTCCAGCGATGCACCCGAGGTGTCGAGTAGCACCTTGGCGCCCGCCTCCTCGGCGATCTTTACGAGCTCGGCATAGTAGCCGGCATCGACGCCGCGCGGCAGCGAGCCCGAAAGCGTCACAACGTCCGCCTTCGCTGCAAGCTCGGCGAACTTGGCCGTAAAGGCCTCGAGCTCTGCCGGGGCGATCTGCGGGCCGCTCTCCAGCAGCTCGGTCTGATTGCCCTCGTGCAGAATATTCAGGCAAATGCGCGTCTCGCCGGCAATGGGTACAAAGTCGTTCTTGACGCCGTCGGCATCCATAAGCTCGGCCATATAGGCACCCATGTGTCCGCCGAGCAGACCGGTCGCGAGCACATCGTCGCCCAACTGCAGCAGCACACGGCTCACGTTGAGGCCCTTGCCGCCAGCGGTCTTTTCGGGCGTCACACGGTTCACGTCGTCGATGATCAGCTTGTCGAGCTGATAGCGCGTATCAATCGACGGGTTCATGGTAACGGTCAGAATCATATTGAACTCCTGTTTCCGGGGCACGACACGCGCGACCCCAAACATACGATAGCTCGTTAAAGGATCTCGATCTCAAAGCCGCGGGTGACGGTCTCCCCCGGCTTGGCCACCAGGCAGCCGCGCTTGTGCTCCAGAATATCGTCCTCGTCGGAGCAGGTGGACAGGCCGCCCCACGGTTCCACGGCCACAAAGTCACCCTCGGGCTTGCTCCACACAATCAGGTACGGCATATCGGGGAACGTCAGGCGCACGCCCTTGTCCTCGGTCTTCTTGGTCAGCGTAACCACGCGGCTCTCGAGCACGTCAAAGATGGTCTCCGCAAAGTCAAAGAGTTCGTGGGTCAGCGGCAGGTCATGGCCAACCATCGGGTTCTTGCTGCGATGCTCAACATCAATCAGGCCCGTCGAGGGAACGGCAGTGCAGAGGTCGGTGGCCTCACGCTGCTCAAAACGAAGCTCGTAGTCGTCATAGGACTCGCCCTCGTCGAGCGGGCACTTAAAGCCGGGGTGACCGCCCACAAAGAACGGCATGTCCTCGGTGCCCTCATTGGTCACCTCGTACGACACGGCAACCTTTTCCGAATCGATCGTGTAACGAGCAACGATCTTAAACGGATACGGGTACTGCTCGAGCAACTCGGCATGGTCGGCAGAGCTTAAGCTCAGCGCAACCATGTTGTCGCTCTGTTCCTCGAGCTTCCACTCCTGCTTGCGCGCAAAGCCGTGGCGGGCGAGCTTTACCTCGCGGCCGCCCATGGTCATTGCGTGGCCGTCACGAAGGCCACCGCAGATCGGGAAGCAAATGGGGGCCTGGCCCGACCAGACTGCCGGATCACCCTGCCACAGGTACTCACGGCCGTTGGCCGCAATAGAAGTGAACGACCCGCCCGCCGTGCTCAGTGCCACGCGGATAGAACCGTTATCAAGAACAAACTCCATAGGAGTCTTCCCTTTCTTACGACAGCCCACCAAGTCAATAGGACTGATAGAAAACCGGCCCGCGCCCCCTCACAGAAACGCGAGCCGTCAATTGAAAAGCTGCAGAATGCCGGGTACCGCCAAGAGCGAAGCACTCAAGCCAAGCAAGCAAACGTGTTATCGGAGCAGCTCGCCGAACCAGAACGCTTCGCAACAACAGCGGTAACCCCACAGGTACCCCCAACGTCAGCGAGCGGCGATCAGGTGCCCCAGGTCGCCGCGAAAGAGGAGCGACGCGTACTTCATGTACGCGAGCGACGGTTTGAGCGACGAGATGGGGTGCCTGAACGCCGCGCAGCGTCGACCCGTTACGCGGTTTGGTAAAACCGCGTAACCCCACTAGTCGTGGTATTCTCCGCGGTCCCACTTCTCGAGGAACTCATCAAAGAAGTGCGGGTCGGCCTGAGCCTCGGCGTCGGCCTTATTGCAGGCATCGATCTTGGCGATCAGGGCATCGTGCTCGGGGGTCTTCTCGTAGGGCTCCTCCAGGAAGGCAAGCATAATATCGGCCATCAGGAACTCACCGGTGATCTTGCCGCCAAAGCCCACGATGTTGGCGTTGAGCTCGCGACGGGCATACAGGGCAGAGGTCATGTCGCGAACCAGGGCGCAGCGGGCGCCGGGAACCTTGTTGACGGCGTTGGTGATGCCGATGCCGGTGCCGCACAGGGCCACGCCAAAGTCGGCCTTGCCGCTGGCAACAGCCTCGCCCACGGCCTTACCGTAGATGGGATAGTGCGTACGGGTGTGGCTGTAGGTGCCGCAGTCGAGCACCTGGTAGCCAGCCTGCTCCAGGCGGTCGGCCAGATAGATCTTCTCGTCCGTAACGATATGGTCGCAACCGATTGCGATGGTCTTCTTCATCAGAACGTCCTTTCGTCTGAATTCACAAGTTGAGATAGAAGTTCGAGTTCTCGGTGGCTCTCGTTAGGCCATCTTGTTGAGCATGTCGACACGGATCTGGTGACGACCGCCGGCGTACTGTGCACGCAGGAACTCGCGGGCGATCTTCTTGGCGACCTCGGTGCCCACAACGCCCGGGCCCATGGTGACCATGCGCGAGCCGTTGTGCTCGCGGGTCATGTAGGCGGAACGCTCGTCGGAAATGTTAGCGACGACCATGCCCTTGATCTTGACGGCGGCCATATAGGAGCCGACACCGTACTTATCGAATGCGAAGCCCTGGGAATCCTTGTGCTCCAGCAGGTCCTTGGCAACGGCGGTAGCGGAATCGACAAAGTCCGCGGCAGGGGTCTCGGAATAGTCGACGACCTCGTGACCATCGGCGATGAGCATCTCCTTGATGGACTCCTTCATCGACATGCCGTCGGCATCGGAAGCGATTACAACCCTCATGACATCCTCCTTGAGAGATACGCAGGTGCGTTGTTTCTGTTTGGAAGTGTTGAATCTCGTTCAGGTCCGGGCATCTGAATGTGCGATTCTTCACTGTTCATGTTTATTTGAACACATTCGAACAGTAACTGCAACAACTTTTTGTTTATCTTTGTTCTTTTTTGAACAAATACCGTTCACGGATGATTGCTGACCGTTTGGACCGGGCGCGGGCGTAGCGACCATGTGTTCAACAAACAAAAGGGCGGCCGAGAACGTGTCTCGGCCGCCCTTCGGCGGTATTCCCCGGTATATACGGCAGCTTTAGCTACTAGGACTGGCCGCCCTTCTTGGCATGCTTGGACGGAGTGCCCAGAAAGCGGCCCGTCAAATAATTCGTCGGCCCGGAAATATCAATCCCCAGCAGTGTGTGCCCCAGCCACAAAAACGCCGCGAGCACCAGCAATGGGATAACGCACGAGGTCACTATCATCACGATGACACCTTCGATCAGATCGGTCACCTGCTGCACAATCTCATCGGTCATCTGCTTGGCGCCGCTGGTCACCGTCGTGACGAGACCCGAGGCACCGTCGGCAAGCTGTTCAAGCACGTTC
Source organism: Collinsella sp. Sow4_E3 (assembly GCF_052116285.1). Classification (NCBI taxonomy): domain Bacteria; kingdom Bacillati; phylum Actinomycetota; class Coriobacteriia; order Coriobacteriales; family Coriobacteriaceae; genus Collinsella; species Collinsella sp. Sow4_E3. Next base: position 105,076 of record NZ_JBQKLJ010000005.1, on the reverse strand, counting down.
TTGGACTCTGCGGACTCGGTCTTTTTCTTGTTTGCTTTGGAGCTATCGCTATCTGCCGCACTCGCAGCGTCAGTCGCCTTTTGCTCGGCCGCCTCGATGCTCACTCGATACGTTTCATCAACCTTCTGCGACACCCATACGCTCGCGGGCACCAACACCATGCTAATGATGGCGACCACCAGCACACGCGTTGCCACGCGACGAATGACCGTGCTCGTGCTCCAGCGTCCGTGAATGCCAAGCGACGCTGCAAAGAGCACCAGCGCAAACGGGATCAGGATGCCCAGGCCAACCGACCACAAAATCGTGAGTAAATATTTCTCTAGGTATAGCACGGCAAGCACGATACCAAGATTACCCGAAAGCTGAGCGAGCTGCTCGGCAACCGGCGTTCCCGTATCGCCCGGCAGCGCAGTGATACCCGCAGATAGGGCGACGCACGAGGTCGTGAGCGCCAATACATTGCCCTTCTTTTGATCGATGACCTCGATGGTGGAGTCCCAAGTCTTGGTATCGGCAAAATGCGGACGAGCCACAAACCCCGACAGCAGCGCCAGTACCACGAGCGCAACGATGAGGCCAATCTGCAGTTTTTTGTTTGCGCACACGACATCGGATAGGCTGGGCTGCAGCTCGGTCACCGTTGTTTGCTCGGTTATCTGGACAGGACGCCCATGAGCCATCTCGCGCGCGTCTCTCTTTTGAATCGATCCGTTGTCCGGCATTTGGATACCTCCTCATTCCGGCCTGTATTGCGGATGGAAGTATACCCACCCAGCGAAAAACCGAACGGCAAGAGGCGCAACAGACTGCTGCATGACCTGCCCGCCATGAAATGGGCCCATCTACTACGTTTAACTGCCCATCCCCGACCATGCCCCGTGGCGTAAAAACAAAACCACAGGTAGAACGCCTGCAGTTTTTCATGAAACGCAGGTGTGTTCGGGGGCACCGGGTTAAACGTAGTAGATGGTCCAGTTTCGTGGCGAGTACTGCTAACTGATCCTCCGGGGACGGGAAAAGCGGGTCATTTTGGTCTATCGACCCCTTTTTCGCCGCAACCGAGATAGATGGGATACAGAAAAGCCCTGCTGCGGGTAGCGGCAGGACTTTTGGAAGGGGACTTGGTTGTGCGGGCTCGTTAGGCGAGCTTGGCCTCGAGCTCGGCGATGCGCTTGTAGGCATCGATGGTAAAGCGGGCCTGCTTCTCCAAGATCATAGTGGTCATGAGAGTGTCCTGAGCGTGAGCCATGATGAAGGTCATCTCCATCTCGCCGCCGCCGGCCTCCTGCGAAAGCAGCTTGGTCTGCGTGTCGTGGGCGCCGATAAGCGCATCGCTGGCATCCTTGTGCAGCTGCTCGGCCTTCTCAAAGTCACCCTCGCGAGCAGCATCGAGCGCTGCAAGCAGATCGGTCTGGGCGTCACCTGCGTATGCGACAATCTCGAATCCAACCATCGAGATTTCTTCTTTGGTTGCCATATTGCGTTCCTTTCACATATGAACCAACGGAGAGCATCGCGTCCGGGCATACGCGCTGCGCTGTGTATGACAGAAACAATAACATTCAAACAAAAAAGAACAATACAAAACGTAATTTCGAGCTATGAACGGTCACTTTTAAGCCGCGAACGGTTTCCAAACCATTTCGAACAATATCAAACATGATTAACGGAAACCCAAACAGGACCGCGCCCTAACGCAAATCGTGCACCGTATCGCCCTCTACGAGCACGCCGGGGATCAGCATGTGCTCCACGCCAGACGCAACTCCCTCGGCGCCGGCGATCTTGTCGACTGCCCACATGCCGACACGCTTGTTGTCAAAGCGCACGGTGGTCAGGCGACGATCGGGCACGATGTCGCCCAGACTATCATCAACCCCCACCACGCTCACGTCCTCGGGCACACGCCTTCCGCGCGACTCGAGTCCGCGAATGCAGCCGTAGGCCATGGCGTCATTGGAGGCATAGATGGCAGTACAGGTCGGATCGTCCGCCAGAGCCTGGCCTGCGGCATATCCACTCCGCGCCGTCCAGTCGCCACGGATGAGTCGCGGCAGCTCAATACCATGCGCGCGCAATGTCTCGCGCCAGCCCTCCTCGCGCTGCATGCCCGAAAGCGAGCGTTCGGGACACGAGATAAAGTGCACGGTCTTGTGCCCCTGCCCCAGCAAGTACTCGACAACCTGGCGCGAGCAATCGAACTGATCGTTATCGACCGTCGAGCACAGCGGGTGCTCCAGCATGGTAACGAGCACCGTCTGCATACCAGGCAGAGGCTCAAAGGTGCCAAAGTCCGCCGGCATGCGATTCATGATCACAACCATGCCATCCACCGGCAGTGCGCTCATGCGCGACGATGCGCTCTCGAGGGTATACGGATGTCCATCTACTTTAGTGAGGGTAATGGCGTAGCCGTGCTTATCGGCGGCGGCGGCAAAGCCCTCCATACGGTCGAGGTTGCCGGTACCGGTAATGTTGAACATGGCGACGCCGACGGTCTTAAACTTGCCGCGGCGCAGCGATCGACCGGCAAAATTGGGGCGATACCCCAGCTCGCGCATGGCGGCACGCACGCGCTCCTTGGTCTCGGGGCGCACGCTGGGTGAATCGTGGACGGTGCGCGAGACCGTCTGTTCTGAGACGCCCGCGAGGCGCGCCACATCCTTAACGGAAACCGTTTTTTTAACAGCGGCCATAGGTCGATCTTTCTATGTCAACGATGCCATTGGTGGCACCCTACGCAGTCAAATGAAACATCTTCAAGTATATCTAACGCCTCCCCCACCATACGCTCACCACCCAAAACCTACCGTTCACCGACATTTTTGCTTCCCCGAACGGCTTTTATCGCCCAAATGTTAACGTTGCCATTGTGCAAACACAGAGCCACCGGGCGGCTCAAACGTTTACGCGCAAGAAATCGACGGTCCGCAGGCACAGGGGCCATCGGTTCGCATCTTATTTTGTGTCACAAAATGGCAACGTCAACATTTTGGCAACCAAACGTCAAAAGCTGCTATCGTTGCTAACCCACCGACTCTTAGGAGCTTTGCATGGAGCAACTCATCGCCACCATCGAAAAGGGCCAGCCCTTTTTCAACGCGATCGCCCGCAACAAGTACCTCAAGGCGATCCGCGACGGTTTTATCTCCGTCATCCCCATCATCATCTTCTCGTCCATCTTCTGCCTGGTAGCCTCGGTCCCCAACATCTGGGGTTTCTACTGGCCCGATGACATCAACAACGCCCTGTGGAAGTGCTACAACTACTCCATGGGCATCCTGGCCATCGCCTGCGCCGCTACCACGGCCAAGCATTTCGCCGACGCCCAGAACCGCGATCTGCCCAAGAATAACCAGATCAACTTTATCTCGTGCATGTGCGCGGCCATCATCGGCTTCTTGCTCCTTTCGAGCGACACCATCGCCACGGATGCCGCCAGTGGCTTCAACACCACCTACCTTGGTTCCAAGGGCCTACTGACCGCCTTCATCGCTGCGTTTGTGACCGGCATCATCTACAAGTTCTTTATCAAGCGCAACATCACCGTCAAGATGCCCGAGCAGGTTCCGCCCAACATCTCGCAGACCTTTAAGGACATCATCCCCTTCTCCGTCTGCATCACCGTCTTTTGGGTCTTTGACATCGTCTTCCGCGCTGCCTTTGGCTTCTGCTTTGCCCAGGGCGTCATCCAGGTGTTCCAGCCCCTGTTCACCGCTGCCGACGGCTACATCGGCCTTGCTGTGATTTACGGCGCCATGAGCCTGTTCTGGTTCGTGGGCGTCCACGGCCCCTCGATCGTCGAGCCCGCCATTGCCGCCGCCCTCGTTTCCAACATGACCGACAACCTGGCTGCGTTCCAGGCCGGCCAGCACGCTTCCGCTGTCCTGACCCAGGGTGCCCAGTACTTCGTCGTCTGCATGGGCGGCACCGGCGCCACGCTCGTCCTGGTCTTTATGTTCTGCTTCCTGGCCAAGTCCCAGGAGATGCGCGCTGTCGGTAAGGCCGCCATCGTCCCCGTGTGCTTTGCCGTCAACGAGCCGCTGCTGTTCGCCGCGCCTATCGTGCTCAACCCCGTCTTCTTTGTCCCGTTTGTCTTTGCCCCGATCGCCAACATCTGGATCCTCAAGATCTTTATCGACTTCTTGGGCATGAACGGCTTTATGTACACCCTGCCTTGGACCGTCCCCGGCCCCATCGGCACCATCATGGGCCTGGGCTTCCAGCCGCTCGCCTTTGTGATGCTCGCCCTTATCCTGGTCGTCGACTTCGTTCTGTACTATCCGTTCTTCCGTGCCTATGACGCCCAGAAGTGCGCCGAGGAGGCCGAGATTTCCCAGGAGGAGCTCGCCGCCAAGAACGCCGAGAAGGCCGCCAAGCTCAACGATGCCTTCCAGGGCAAGGCCGACGCCAAGAGCGTTGCCGCCGGCGCTGCTGCCGAGGCCGTGGAAGCCGGCGCTCCCGCCGCTTCCGCAGCACCCGCTGCCGAGGCAACGGCCACCAGCGACCTCAACGGCAAACGCGTGCTCGTGCTCTGCCAGGGTGGCGGTACCTCGGGCCTGCTCGCCAACGCGCTGGCCAAGGCCGCCAAGGAGCGCGGCATCAATCTTGAAACCGCTGCCGAGGCCTATGGCAACCACGTGGACATGCTCCCCGACTTCGATCTGGTCGTCCTGGCCCCGCAAGCCGCAAGCTACCTGGCCGACCTGCAGAAGGACTGCGAGCGCGTGGGCAACAAGTGCGTCGCCTGCCGCGGTAAGCAGTACATTGAGCTTTCCCAGAACGGCGATAAGTCTCTCGCCTTCGTAAGCGAGCAACTCTCGAAGTAAGTAACGCACAGGGCCAGCCGACCATCCAAGACCGGCTGGCCCTTCGATTTAGACGATTGGATCATCATGTCCGTTAACCCTGCTAGCGTCACCAACCCGCCTGCGCAGTTTCCCGAGGACTTTGTCTTTGGCGGCGCCACTGCTGCCTACCAGGTAGAGGGCGAGACCCGCACCCACGGTAAAGGCAAGGTTGCCTGGGACGACTTCCTGGAGGCCCAGGGGCGCTTTTCCCCCGATCCCGCTTCGGACTTCTACAACCAGTACCCCGTCGATCTGGAGTTGTGCGAGGAGTTCGGCATCAACGGCATTCGCCTCTCCATTGCCTGGAGCCGCATCTTCCCCAACGGCACCGGCGAGATCAACCCCGAGGGCGTGCAGTTCTACCACGATCTCTTCGCCGAGTGCCACAAGCACCACGTTGAGCCGTTTGTCACGCTGCATCACTTCGACACGCCGCTTGCCCTCTTTGAGAAGGGCGACTTCCTCAACCGCGAGACCATCGATGCCTTTGTGGACTTTGCCACCTTCTGCTTTAAGGAGTACGCCGACCAGGTGACCTACTGGTTCACCTTTAACGAGATTTGGGCCGATGCCTCCAACACCTACATCGAGGGCACCTTCCCCGGCGGCGTCAAGGCGCATCTGGCCGAGGCTTTCCAGTGCGAGCACAACATGATGCTCGCCCACGCCAAGGCCGTACTGGCCTTCCACAACGGCGGTTTTAAGGGCAAGATCGGCGTCATTCAGTCGTTGGAGTTTAAGTATCCGCTCAACGAGAACGACCCCGCCGACATCAAAGCCGCCAACAACGAGCACGTGTTGCAGAACCAGTTCTTGCTCGACGCCACCTTCCGAGGCGACTACGCGCCCGACACCCTCGAGTGCGCCAACCGTCTGGCTGCCGTCTCGGGCGGCACCATCGAGATCCTGGACGAGGACCTCGAGATTATGCGCGAGGCCGCGCTCTACAACGACTACCTGGGCGTCAACAACTACCAGTGCCGCTTCTTGAAGGCTTACGACGGCGAGAACGACCTGCACCACAACGGTACGGGCGAGAAGGGCACCGGCCGCTGGCGCGTTAAGGGTATTGGCGAGCACGTGAACAAGCCTGGCATCCCCACCACCGACTGGGACTGGATCATCTATCCCGAGGGCCTGTTCGATCTGCTCGTCTACATTAAGCAGCGCTACCCCAACTACAAGCAGATCTTCATTACAGAAAACGGCATGGGCTACAAGGACCCCTACAAGGACGGTTTTGTGGACGACCAGCCGCGCATCGACTACATCGAGCAGCACTTGCGCTGGCTGCTCAAGGCCATGGAGGTGGGCGTCAACGTGGGCGGCTACTTCCTGTGGAGTCTGCAGGATCAGTTCTCCTGGACCAATGGTTACAACAAGCGCTATGGCTTCTTCTACGTTGACTTTGAAACCCAGAAGCGCACGCCCAAGGCAAGCGCCTACTGGTACAAGCACGTGGCGCAGACCCGTCGTCTGGACTAGCAGCTGGCGACCAGCGGAATTGCCCCGCTCACATAACCTGTCCCCATTTCTCAGCCGGGGGTGGCACGTCACACGGCGCGCCGCCCCCGGCCTTTTGTTTTTGTTCGGCTGGGGGGCCGTTTGTCTCGATCTGTAACATCTAGCCGAGTTTTTGGTCCCTAGCTGTTACAAATCAAGACAAACCGGGAAGACGGGGCCGAATTGTCTAAATCTGTAACACTAAAACCGGTTTTGGACGTCTGGTTGTTACAGATTGAGATAAACGCACAGGACAATCCTCTCAATCTCGATCTGTAACATCTAGCCGAGTATTTCGGTCCTAACTGTTACAGACTGAGATGAACGATCCAAGCACGTCTACGCCCGCAGGTCCTTCACGCTGGAACGCTCGATCAGCACGCCTGACACAAGCGTGCGGCTTCTGGAGCTCGGAGCCTCAAGGCCTGCGACGACCTCGTTAAGCGCACGGATGCCCAGCTCGCGGTGGCGAAACTTCACCGACGTCAGAATCGAGTTGGGAATCGTCTTGTAGAGCTCATCGTCGAAGCCGATCACGGACACGTCGTCGGGCACACTGAGCCCTTTGTCACGTAGAGCCATCATCACGCCGTTTGCCATGCAGTCGTTAGCAGCGAGGACCGCCGTGCAATCGGGTTTATCGGCAAGCACAAGGCCCGCGGCATAGCCACTATCCGCATTCCAATCACCTTGCAGAGGCTCGGGCGGCTCAATGCCACGCGTCTCGAGTGCTGCACGCCAACCTTTCATACGGCACTGGCTCGACAGCGACTCTTTTTTACCAGAAACGAAATACACGTTCTTGTGCCCGCGATTTAAGAAGTACTCGCACGCCATGCGCGCACCGTCCTCTTGATCGTCACTAACGGTAGAGCAGGTAGGATGTTCCATCGGCGTGATAATCACCGTCTTGAGGTCTTTCGGCGCCTCAAAGGTATCAAAGTCATCGACCATTTGACGCAGGTTGAAGATCATGCCGTCGACGGGAAGCTGCGACATCCTGCGCGCCGCTTCGGCAAGGGTCATCTTCTCCCCCGCCCGCTTTTTGATCATCGTGAGCGCAAAGCCTCGCTCTTCGGCGGCATCGGCGATTCCGTCAATCATGTCCACGGCGCCGCCCGACAAGTGGAACAGCACGACGCCGATGCACCCGTAACGGCCCAACTTGAGTGAACGCGCGGCAAAGTTCGCCCGGAACCCAAGCGCCTCCATGGCAGCATGGACCCTATCGCGCGTCGACTCGCGCACGCTATCGGGCTCGTTGATCACGCGCGACACCGTCTTGAGAGAAACACCCGCGGCAATCGCCACATCGTTCATCGAGACGTTTTTCTTGTCCATCGTTGCCACTGCTTCTCCAGTCGGTTCTCTATCGCTTGTTTTTTGCGTTCTAGCATACACTACCTACCCGACTGACAAATCAGCCGTTTATCGGACAATATCGACCGTTCACCCGTAAATCCTTGTTGCTCTTCCAAAAATGTCTTACGTTGTCATTAACGAAATGACAACGTTGTCATTTCGCAATGCCTTCCTTAAGCGGGAAGGTTTCCGGGCAGTCCTGACCATCCACCGACGACCAGTTCCATCCACATGCATCGCGCATCAAGTAACAAAGGAGCTTTATGGACGCCATCGTAAAGATGCTCGAAAAGCATCAACCATTCTTTGAGAAGATCTCGAGGAACATCTACCTCCAGGCCATCAAGGACGGATTCCTTGGGTGCATGCCCATCGTCCTCACCTCTTCGATCTTTTTGCTAATCGCCACGCTTCCCGGCGTGGTCGGCATCACGTTGCCCCAACCGCTCATCGACTGGTGCAACAAGCTGTACAACTTCACCATGGGCGTCATGGGCATCATGGTTGCCGGCACCACCGCCAAGAACTTCACGGCCTCCATGAACCGACGCATGCCCGCCGGCAAGGTGCTCAACGACGGCTCCACCATGGTGGCCGCCCAGTGCAGCATGCTGCTGCTCGCCGTTACGCAGTTCACCACCAAGCTCGACGGCTCCGAACTTTCGGTCTTCGACTGCACCAGCATGGGCACGCGCGGTCTGTTCTCGGCCTATATCGCCGCGTTCATTACCGTGTGGGTCTATAAATTCTGCGTCTCGCGCGATTTGACCATTAAGCTGCCCAAGGAAGTCCCGGGCGCCATCGCTCAGAACTTCCGCGACATCATCCCCTTTGGCGGCGCCGTCATCATCTGCGGCATCATCGATGTCGTCGTGCGCAACCTCATGGGCGTTCCGTTCTCCGAGCTGCTTATCAAACTGCTCTCCCCGCTCTTTACCGCCGCAGAAACCTATCCTGGCCTTATCCTTATCCAGGCAGCCACCGCGTTCTTCTGGTTCATCGGTGTCCACGGTCCTTCGATTGTCCAGCCGGGCATCGACCCCATCCGTCTTGCCAACCAGGCCGAGAACCTGCAGGTTCTGCTGGCAGGCGGCCACCCCGCCCACTCCCTCACCTTTAACATGTCGCTCGTGGGTGAGTTCGGCGGCACCGGCGCCACGTTCATCGTGCCACTTCTGCTGATTCTCTTTATGAAGTCCAAGCAGCTCAAAGCCGTCGGTAAGGCCTCGATTGTTCCTGTTGCCTTCGCCGTCAACGAACCGCTGCTCTTTGGCGCGCCGATGATCCTTAACCCCTACATGCTCATCCCCTTTGTTGCCGCCGGCTGCGTCAACGTGAGTGTTGCCAAGTTCTTTATCGACAATGTGGGTATGAACGGCTTCTCCTTCGTGGTGCCTTGGGCTACCCCCGCCCCCATCGGCATCTTCATCACCACGAACTTCCAGCTTATCGCCCTGGTATTTGTCGCGATCATCATCTTGCTGGACGCCATCATCTACCTGCCGTTCTTGAAGGCGTACGATAAGCTGCTCTGCGACCAGGAGGCCGAGCGCGCCGCCGAGCTGGGTCTTGAGTCCGACGGTGCTGCCACCATCGCCGCCAGCACCTCTGAGCCCGCCGTCGAGCAGGCTACCGCTTCCGTCGAGCCGACCGCCGCTGCCGGCGACAGCGAGCCTGTCGCCAATCAGCCCGAGCCCGTCGTCGAAGCATCCGCTAAGAAGGATGTCGACGGCCTGAAAGTCCTCGTCCTGTGCGCCGGCGCTGGCACCTCTGCCATGCTTGCCAACGCCATCAAGGAAGGTGCCGCGCAGACCGGAGAGAACATCGCTTCCTCTGCCGGCGCTTATGGTCAGCACACTGCCATCATGGATCAGTACGACGTTATCGTGCTTGCCCCGCAGGTTCGTAGCTACTACAACGACATGAAGGCCGACACCGATCGTCTGGGCATTAAGCTGCTCGCCCCGCGCGGCAAGGAATATATCGACCTTACCCGCGACCCCGCTGGCGCCATCAAGTGGCTCCGCGAGAACCTCGACTAGCTCCTCCCTCTGTTGGTGCCCGGATCCCCAGTTCGGGCACCTCTCCCTATTCGTACCCCCAGAAAGGATGCCTCATGAACAACCCCATGCAGTTCCCCGACGGCTTTGTGTTTGGCGGCGCCACTGCCGCTTACCAAGTTGAGGGCGAGACCCGCACGCACGGCAAGGGCAAAGTGCCCTGGGACGATTTCCTGGCCGCTCAGGGTCGCTTCTCCCCCGATCCCGCAAGCGATTTCTACAACAAGTACCCGGTCGATATCGACCTGTGCCAGCGCTTCGGCATCAACGGTATCCGCGTCTCCATCGCTTGGAGCCGTATCTTCCCCAACGGCACCGGTGAGATTAACCCCGAGGGTGTCGCCTTCTATCACGAGCTCTTAGCCACCTGCAACAAGGCCGGCGTTATCCCCTATGTCACGCTCGATCACTTCGATACGCCCGAGGCCTTTTACCAGAACGGCGGCGAAGGCTTCCTGACGCGCACGACGATCGACGCCTTTGTCGAGTACGCCAAGTTCTGCTTTGCCGAGTTCACCGAGGTCAAGCACTGGTTTACCTTTAACGAGATTCCCGCGACCGCCGAGGGCAGCTTTATCGTCGGCAACTGGCCGCACGGCGAGAAGTATCGCCTGGACAAGGCCTTCCAGCTTATGCACAACATGATGGTGGCCCACGCCAAGGCTGTCGTCGCCTTCCATGAGGGCGGCTTTGAGGGCGAGATCGGCATTGTCCAGAACCTAGAGCCCAAGTATCCCCTCGATCCCAACAGCGCTGCCGACTGCGAGGCCGCCCGCATGGCCGACGTCATCAACAACCGCTGGGTACTCGATGCCACCTTCCGCGGCCACTATGCAGCCGACACCATGGAGGCTGCGACCAAGCTTGCCCATATCGCCGGCGGCGAGCTCGACGTTCGCGACGAGGACATCGCCGCGCTGACCGCCGCACTCCCCTACAACGATTGCCTGGGCGTCAACACCTACAAGTGCCAGTTCCTGCGTGCCGCCGAGGGCGAAAACGACATCAACCACAATGGCACCGGCGACAAGGGCTCCTCGCGCTGGTTCCTCAAGGGCGTAGGCGAGGCATGCGTGCGCGAAGGCGTACCCACCACCGATTGGGACTGGATCATCTATCCCGAGGGCCTGTACGACCTGCTGCTCCGCATTAAGAACGATTACCCCAACTACAAGAAGATCTACATCACCGAGAACGGCATGGGCTATAAGGACGACTTTGAGGACGGCTTTATCGATGATGCCCCTCGCATCGACTATATGCGTCAGCATCTCGCATGGATCCTCAAGGCGATCGACGGCGGCGTGAACGTCGACGGCTACTTTGTGTGGTCGCTGCAGGACCAGTTCTCCTGGACCAACGGCTACAACAAGCGCTACGGCCTGTTCTACATCGACTTTGAGACCCAGGCCCGCTATCCCAAGGCGAGCGCGTACTGGTACAAGAACGTCGCGGAGACCGGCCTGTTCATGGCCTAGTTTCCGCCGCATACCCCCTGTCGGCCGCATACGAATCCCTCCACGGGTTCGCATGCGGCCTTTTTGTTTTGGCTCGGCCCGAGCAGGTCGTTTATCTCGATTTGTAACATCTAGCCGAATATTTCGGCCCTAGCTGTTACAGATCAAGACAAACAGAACGCCCGAGCAGAAATATCTCAATCTGTAACATCTAACTCGCTTTTAACCGTCTAACTGTTACAGATCAAGACAAAGGTGATGGCTGGATAGACAAAATCTCGATTTGTAACACCTAGTCGAGTTTTTGGGTCCTAGCTGTTACAGATCGAGACAAACGGAATAGGCCGGGCCAAAATCTCGATCTGTAACACCTAGTCGAGTTTTTAGGTCCTAGCTGTTACAGATTGAGACAAACGGAATAGGCCGGGCCAAAAATCTCAATCTGTAACATCTGGTTGGTGACTTCACCCCTACCTGTTACAGGTTGAGACAATTTGATAGCGAAGTCCCCATTTGCGCGTCATATCGCATAGCGCTGACGCGCCGATTCCCCACAATGACAGGGGGGCAAAAGTCCTCACACAGCGCTTACTAGCAATCCTGCAGCGCTAGCTAGCAAATGACCTGCGTATGCTCCTCGATGGCGGCACGATCCTCGGCGGTAATACCCGGCTCGCACACCACGGCATCCAGGCTGTCCAGACGGCAGAAGGTGTAGAAGTCGCGCTTGCCAATCTTGCTGGAATCGGCGATCAGATAGCGCGAGTCTGCCTTGCTAAAGGCGAGCTGCTGGATGCGGCCCTCTTCCATGTTGGACGTAGATACGTCACCGTCCAAGATGCCGTTGGCGCCGATAAAGGCTGCATCGATCCCCAGCGCACGCAGGGTATCCTCGGCCGTTGGTCCCACAAAAGCGGCGGTGCGGCGACGATACATGCCGCCCACGAGGCACAGGTCGCAGTCTTCGCGCGCCTCGAGCAGGTTAAACACCGAAAGCGAGTTGGTCACAATGCGCAGGCGGCACGCCGGCAGCATCGAGGCCATCTGCTCCACCGTAGTACCCGTGCCCAAAAAGATGGTCGAGCCTTCCTCGATAAGCTCCACAGAACGGCGCGCAATCTGCAGCTTTTCCTCGGCATGCTTGGTGCGCTTTTCGCTGTGCGAGTACTCGTGGCGCAACATAGCGTGGGGACGACCCTGCGCACTGCGGGCGCCGCCGTGCACGCGCTCGATCTCGCCCAGGCTCGCAAGCTCCTCAAGATCACGGCGGATCGTCATATCCGAGACGCCCAGTGCATCCGAAATCTCCTTGACCGAGACCGTGCCCTGCTCCTCGAGCAGCTGACGAACCTTATCCTGTCGCTCCGCTTTAATCACGATGAATCCTCGCCGTTCTTTGTGCGCATATCATTCAAACAGTAACGAACAAATTGTATCAGACTCGCGCGCGTCAAAAATGAACGCCCGCACAGCTCCAATCATCACTTTTTTGAGAAAAATACCCCCTGCTTTAGTGGGGTGTAGTGATAATCTCGCCTGTTCGCGCTACAGTTTGTCGGAAATACCTCGATGTTAGGAACCAAATGATCACTTCCGAGCTTTTCGGCACCGCGCCGTGCGGTACCCCCGTTCATCGTTACACCCTCAACGGGCCCGAGATCTGCGTTCGCATTATGGACTATGGCGCCACCGTGCTGGGTATCGATGTGCCCGACATTCCCGGCAATGTGCGCGATGTGGTGCTGGGCTTCGATAAGCTCGAGGATTACTTTGACAACCCCGCCTGCTTTGGCGCGACCATCGGCCCCGTGGCAAACCGCACCGCGGGCGCCACGATCACCATCGACGGTACGGACTGGCATATGCCCGCCAACGAGGGCGCCAACAACCTGCACAGCGATCTTGAGCACGGCCTGCACAAGCGCGTGTGGGATGTTGAGCTCGACGAGGCCCACAACGCCGTGCGCATGACCACCTCACTTGAGGATGGCGAGTTGGGCCTGCCCGGCAACCGCACCTTTACGGCCGTGTTTACTGTGACGCACACCGGCCGCTTCCGTATCGAATATGGCTGCGAGAGCGACCGCGCCACGTACGTGTCCATGACCAACCACACGTACTTTAACCTTGCCGGTCATAATGCCGGCATGGACTGCGAACACTTCTTTGTTGCCAACGCTGCCCACTACCTGCCCATCGACGACCAGAACATTCCTACTGGCGAGATTGCTCCGGTCGAGGGAACACCGTTTGATTTTCGCGAGTTACGCCCCGTCGCGCCTGGCATGGAGGCCGACCATCCGCAGATTAAGCAGGCACGCGGCTACGATCACTGCCTGTGCATTGGCGGCTATCAGTACGGCCGCAATCTGCGCCGTGCCCTGCACGTCGAGGAGATGTGGACCGGCCGTGAGCTGGACTACTACACCACCGCCCCGGGCGTGCAGCTCTACACCGGCAACTGGCTAGGCGATGAGCACGCCAAGGACGATGCCAACTACGGCTGGGGCGCCGGCTTTGCCCTCGAGGCCGAGATGTACCCCGACACGCCGCACCAGCCGCTGTTCCCGCAGGGCATTGTGGGCCCGGGTCATCCCTACAGCAATGTGATCGAGTACCATTTTATGAGGCACTAAGCTCATAACGCAACATATCGCACAGCAGCGCCCGCCGGCACACCGCCGACGGGCGTTTTTCTACCTAGTTGTAGGCAACCAGGCACATCTCGGCTTGAATGATTAGTGCATTTAACGTGAGAAAAGCCGTCAGAGCACTTGCGCGGATTTGCGATGTCCCGTATCATAGACAGCCGTTGACGCCTCAGCTGCGTCATCACATGGCCGCCAGCGTAGCTCAGTTGGTAGAGCACCGCTCTCGTAAAGCGGGGGTCACCGGTTCGAGCCCGGTCGCTGGCTCCATTGCACAAGACAGCCGCCTTCGGGCGGCTTTTTTGTTGCCGATTTTGAGTGCGCGTGCCAATCCACGCATCGCAACAGCGTCAGCTCCCCTATTCAAAACAGAAACCCCGTTAATCGTGATTCCCCTAGGGAAAACACGATTAACGGGGTCGTAGCGTGCTTCCCTTAGGGAAAACACGCCAGCATACGAACAGCTCAGCAGAGCAGCGCGCTATTCCTCCCAGTAAGCGTCTGCAAGCAGCTTAAAGCAGATTTTCTTGACCGGCTGCGCGCCATCGCCCGGGAACTCGAGCGTGGGCATGTGAGGCTCGCCGGCAACAAACAGCGCAAACTTGTCGTCGGCAAGATCGCCGGCGATCGAGGCGTCGGAATCGACCAGGTCGTAGTCGTCCTTCTCGTCAAACTCCTGGACCAGCGTCAGGCTGCCCGTGGCGACCTTAAAGGCCTCGCGACCCTCGACGTCGATCTGCAGGTCGTGATAGCGCTGATGCGTCTCGTAGTGGGCCTCGGCCTCGGGACGCGTCGTGGGAGCCATGACGTTTGCAAAGACCTTGTCGCCCAAAATCGGATAGCTGCCGACCTCGAGCTCCGCCGGGTCGTTCTCCTCGAGCCAGTCGATCAGCACGTCGAGGCCCTTAAGCATTCCGCGATACTCCTCAATATCGCCCAATGCACCGTAAATCATCTAAATCCCCTCTCGAATCGTTTCTTTGGCGGCTACTCGGCAAACGCGTTACCGACGCTGTTGCCACCCACATACGTCTCGACCAGGGTAAGGTCGGGATTGAACACGACAAAATCGGCATCGCGGCCAGGCATAATGCTGCCACATTTATCCTCGACGTGAGCAGAGCGCGCGGGCACCTCGGTCGCCATGCGAATTGCGATATCGGCGCTCGCGAGACCCCAGTCGACAATGTTCTTGACACCCTGTGCGAGCGTGAGCACCGAGCCGGCGATAGCAGAGCCATCGGCAAGCCAGCAAAGGTTGTCCTTCATAATGACATCCATGCCACCGCTGGTGTACTTGCCCTCGGGCATGCCGCCGCAACCCAAGCAGTCGGTGATCAGCACTGTGTGCTGCCAGCCCTTGGCCTGCAGCAGCGCCTTAATAGCAGCAGGGTTCACGTGTTTGCCGTCGCAAATGATCTCGGCATAGGTGTTGGGCGTGGTCATAGCGGCCCCGACGACACCGGGCTCACGGTGATGCAGACCGCGCTGGCCGTTGTAGGTATGCGTAAAGCAGCTGGCGCCAGCATTGATGGCGGCAGCACACTCATCATAGGTGGCATCAGAGTGGCCGATGCAGGTCACGACGCCCTTTGCGCTCAGAGCCGCGGCGTAAGCGGCGGCGCCGTCACGCTCGGCCGCCATAGCGCTCTTGACGATTCGACCGCCGGCGGCCTCCTGCCACTCGTCAAAAACTTTCTCGGACGGGCCGATCAGATAAGCAGGGTTCTGGGCGCCCACATGCTTCATGGTAAAGAACGGACCCTCCAGGTAGATGCCCTGAATACGAGCACCGCAGAACTCAGGTCCGCGCTCCTCGTCCGCCTGTGCAATGGCAGCGCAGGCGTCCTTGATCTGCTCCACGCCGTCGGTAAAGGTCGTAGGCAGCCAGCTGGTGGTGCCACGACGAGCGAGCTCGGTCGAGCTGATGTTGATACCCTCGGCATCATTATCGGTCGTGGCATGGTTATAGAAGCCATGAATGTGGGTGTCCACCATGCCCGGCGCAATCCATGTACCCGAATAATCTTTGATCTCACAAGCGGGCTCATCGGCCTGCCAAGCGCCAAAGACGCCATCTTCGACCATGAGGTAGCCGCCCAGCTGCGGCCCCGCCGGCAAAAAGAACTTGTCGGCCTTGATAGCATACGTGCTCATCTATGCTCCCGTACCCGCAGTGCGTTTTAGGGCGGATCAAAAACCACTGCATTGTTAATTCGAGCGATTGTTCGTTGCCTTCTACCGCTTGGCGCATTTTGCACCCGCCGCAAAACACACCAAGCCGTTTATACCCAATAACTCTAGACTGCGCGGTTGTGGTAGACCTTGTATTTAAACTGGTCGGCGCGCGCAACCGAACGCGTATACTCGATAACCTCGTTGTTCATGTCATATGTGGTACGAATCAAATCCAGGACCGGTGCGCCTTCGGCAATCTCGAGCAGACGGGCGTCGGAATGGCGGGCGATACTCGCGTAGAATTCTTCCTCTGCCACGCGAACTTTCTCGTGAAAGTCCTGCTCGATCATGTCGTACAGCGATTTGTTCTCGATCATGGGGCGCTTAAGCGCAAAGAACTTGCGACTCGGCAGATATGTACACTCAATCATCAGCGGCACACAATCGGCAATACGCAGGCGCTTGATCTTGTACAGACGCTCGCCAAGACGCGCGTTCATCTCTACGGCAATATTCTTGTCGGCCTCGACCTCGGTAAACTCAAGAATCGTCGTCTTGGGCACACGGCCGATCGCCTTCATCTGCTCGGTAAAGCTATAGATTTGCGAGAGGTTTGCCGTTTGCAGAGAGCGGTCGCACACCATGGTTCCACGGCCGCGCTGACGAACCACCAGGCCCAGGCGCTCAAGCTCCTGCAGGGCAAGGCGAACCGTCGTACGCGAGAGCCCGTAGCGTTCCGACAGGTCACGCTCGGACGGCAAATAGTCGCCGGGTCGAAGTTCGTGATCGATTTTATCGGTCAGCAAATCGACGAGCTGATCGTACAGAGGCTGTTTGCGCGCTCCCATTGCCATGATGATACCTGCCGGATAAATGACTCGAAATTGGTTGTAACCAGACACCACGTACTATAGCAGTTTTAACGTAATAACAGCAGGTCAACCAGCACATTGCAATATTGTTTACCGGTTAATTGCCCGTGTACTGTAATACCAATCGCACCGCCTCATCAAGTATCGAGGTAGCAAAAAGGGCCGCCCCCGCGGAGCGGGACGACCCTTTGCAAGACACGTACGTCTCTAAGGCTTAGAGAAGCTTCTTGAGCTCCTCGGCAACAGCCTGGACCTGCGTACCGATGATGACCTGGGTAGCACCCTTGTCCATCTTCATAACGCCCAGAGCGCCAGCCTTCTTGCAGGCAGCCTCGTCGACCAGAGCGGAATCGCCGAGCTCGAAGCGAAGGCGAGTAGCGCAGCAGTCAACGGTCTTAACGTTCTCCTTGCCACCGACGGCAGCGAGAACAGCGGCGGCCAGAGCGGCGAACTTGTCGTCGCCAGCAGCGGCGGAAGCGGAGGTTTCCTCGACATCCTCATCCTCGCGACCAGGGGTCATGAGGTTGAACTTGGTGATGGCGAAGCGGAACACGAGGTAGAAGACCAGGAAGGCAGCGATGCCCATCGGGATGATCATCCAGGTGTTGGCAGCAGCCGGGAGGCTAGCGGAGAACAGGAGGTCGGTAGCGCCAGCAGAGAAGCAGAAGCCAGCACGGAAACCAACATAGTAGGTGATGATGGTGAAGATGCCGTACAGGGCAGCGTACACAACGTAGAGCGGGAAGCACAGGAACATGAAGCCGAACTCGAAGGGCTCGGTGACGCCACAGACGAAGGCGCAGATGGCGGCGGAGACAACCAGGCCGATAGCAGCCTTCTTGTTCTTAGCGGTCTGAACCATAGCCAGGGCAGCGCCCGGGATACCGAACATCATGCAGGGGAAGAAGCCAGACATGTACATGCCGAGGCTCCACTTGACGTCGGCAGAGGTCTCGCCAGCCCAGAAGTGGGTCAGGTCGCCAAGGCCGATGGTGTCGAACCAGAACACGTTGTTCAGAGCATGGTGGAGACCAGTCGGGATGAGCAGGCGGTTGAGGAAGGCGTAGATGCCAGCGCCGATGCCACCCATAGCAGCGATACCCTCGCCCAGAGCGACGAGCGCACCGAAGATGAGGGGCCAAGCGAAGAGCAGGACGACGGAAACGACGATGCAGATGACAGCAGTCATGATGGCGACGCAACGCTTGCCGGAGAAGAAGGCCAGCCAGTCGGGAAGACGGGTGTCCTTGAACTTGTTGTAGCAGGTGCCACCGATGATGGCGGACAGGATACCAATGAAGGAGTTACCAGCGATCTTGGAGAACGCGATGCCCTCGGTAGTGGCGAGCCAAGCGGTCTGGGCGTCGGCATCCATACCACGGATAGTGCCAACAACGGCAGGGTTCAGGAGCTGCTGAATCATCAGGAAGGCGACGAGGCCAGCGAGGCCAGCGGTGCCATCGTGATCGTCGGCAAGGCCGACAGCGGCGCCGACTGCGAACAGCCAGGCCATGTTATCGATAAGAGCGCCGCCTGCCTTGATGAGCAGGAAACCGGCGGTATAGGCAAAACCGGTAGTGTCACCGGCAGCACCCATGACTGCGGGAGCGAGCAGGTAGCCCACGCCCATAAGAATACCTGCGACGGGAAGAGCCGCGACGGGAAGCATCAGCGCTTTGCCGAGCTTCTGGAGGTACTTCATCATATGGTATCTCCTCCAACCTTTCTTTCGTTGTTCACCAACGAGTTCCATGTCCGCGCCTTGTGCATACCGGCTTCTCCGCTTGCCGGCATTGGCGCGCAAACTTAGACAACCCAGTCCCTATTTGGGGTTGCTGGTATGTACGGTAGCACACACTCAATTCAAACGTCCACCACATTTCGTTCAAATTACTATTTCGTTGCCAAACGGTTATTTTTGGCCCGTAAACGGTAATTTACGCAGGTAGAAGCGCTGCGTTTCTTTCATTACCAAACTAATTCTTAGCAATTTCCATTCGATTTCGAATCAAAATTGGTTACTACCAGATGAACAGTGGTACCACATTGTTACTACCAGTTTGGCCGAAATCGTTTTCACTTTACATGAATAAAGTCTCCAAGAATTTGTATATTAAACCCCTCCTACTCTCTCTTCCCCGCCCTTTCCTCCAACGCAAAAAGCCCCCTAGAACGATGTCCGTTCTAGGGGGCTTCATCAGATATTTCGGCTTCGTACTCGAAGGCTCAGGTAATCTTTACGCAAACAGGCCGTAGATGCTGATATTGGCCTTGGCGTAGAGGCCGTTGGCGTACTCGGTCCACTTGGAGCTGGCGTTCGAGGCCTGCGAAGAGTACTGCTGGTAGGCGGTGTAATAGGCGGTCATGGCCTGCTTATAGGTAGCGCTATCGGCCGTAAAGGCATCGTCGGCAAAAGCCTTAGCGTAGGCGCTATCGGCGTCCTTCCAGGTACCCTTCTTGCTATCCCACTCGTCACCGGCAAGGTTGATGATGTAGTCGGCGTAGTCCTTGCTCGCGGTGTCCTCGTTGCCGTCAGAAGGCTCGGTCGGAGCGATCGGCATGCTTGCGGAGCTATCGCCCACCTTCTTCTTGTAGAGCTTCTGCAGCGTCGCGGACTGACGGACGATCTGCTTGGCCTGGTCCTTGGACACGCCATACTGCGTGGCCATGGTCTTGTAGTCCGAAGTGCCGATAGAATCCTCGGCGTACTCCTTCATCTCCTTAGAAGAGACGGTGATGCCCTCATCCTCGGCAGCGTCCAGCAGAATCTGGTTGCGCACGTAGGACAGGATGACATCGGCAGAGGGAGCGGTGTAGTTGCCATCGCTATCCTTGACGGTATCAAGGCTGTACTGGCTCTCGATGGCCTCGCGCGCGGTGATGTCGCTCTTCTTGCCGTTGTAGCTGTAGCTTGCCACGGTCGAATCGAGCTGGTCCTCGGTGAGGGTCGCCGAGCCGACGCCCTTGCCGCCAAAACCACCGTTGCCGATAAAGAAGCCGACCACAGCAGCGATCACGATGGCGACCACAAAGGCGGCAATCATCGTCTTCTTGTGCTTGGATGCGCTGTCGTCCACGTCGGAGTCATCGTCCTCGTCTTCGTCCTGCTCCTCAGGCATGAGGTTCTCGTCGGCGGCATCCGCGGCAATCTGAGCCTCCAGGCGGGCGTCCTCCTCCTCGGCGGTCGTGCCGGCAGCAATGTGCTCGGCAGACGTACCTGCGACCAGATCGATCTTCTCGTCCTCGTCACCGTCGGGGCCTTCGCCGCGCTCGATGATCTGGATGCCGTCGATCTCGTCCTTCTCGTCCTTCTTTTGAATCAGACCCATATCAGTTACTCCTTGTTAAGAAACATAGTCCTCAATAGAATACGCCCGACAGAGCGCCGGGCGTATTCATTCTCAGGTTATCCGCAAACGTATAAGTACCGCTTAGGCGTTTGAAGCCGTATCCCCTTAGGCAAGATGCGCGATAACGGCATCGGCAAAGGCCTGCGTGCCCACGGCGCCCTCAATGGAGCCGGTCTGGGCACGACGCACGTCACCGGTAACCTGCTCGCCCTCATCGAGCGTGGCAGATACGGCGGCGCGAATGCGATTGGCAGCATCGTTCTCGCCCAGGTGATCGAGCATCATAGCCGCAGACAGAATCTCGGCCGTGGGGTTAGCGATATCCTGGCCAGCGATATCGGGCGCGGAGCCATGCGTGGCCTCAAAGATGGCGCAGTCGGCTCCGATATTGGAGCCGGGGGCCATGCCAAGGCCGCCCACAAGACCGGCGCACAAGTCGCTGACGATATCGCCATACAAATTGGGCAGGACTAGAACATCGAAGTCGTTGGGGTTCTGAACCAGACCCATGCAGGTGGCGTCGACGATCTTGTCGTTGAACTCGATATCGGGATAGTTGGCAGCCACCTCGCGAGCCACGCGCAGGAACAGGCCGTCAGTCGCCTTCATGATGTTGGCCTTATGCACGGCCGTCACCTTTTTGCGACCGCAGCGGCGAGCATACTCAAAGGCGTACTCCACAATACGGCGGCTCTTGGCGATGGAGATGGGCTTGATCGAGATGGCGGAATCCGCGGCGAAGGTTTTCTGACCCGAGCGCTCGACAAGCTGTGAAAGCTCCTCGACCTCGGCAGCGCCTTCGTCGAACTCAATACCAGCGTAGAGGTCCTCGGTGTTCTCGCGCACGATAACCAGGTCGACATCGCGGAAGCGCGAGCCATCGCCCGGTTGCGACAGGCAGGGGCGCACGCAGGCGTACAGGTCGAAGTACTTACGCAGGGCAACGTTGACGCTGCGGAACCCCGTACCGACCGGCGTGGTGATGGGGCCCTTGATGGCAACTTTGGTCTGGGCGACGGCATCGAGCACATGCTGGGGCAGCGGCGTGCCAAACTCGTCCATGACGCCGGCACCGGCCTCCTGGACGTTCCAATTGATCTGGACACCGGCGGCCTCGACCACGCGGCACATGGCCTGCGTAATCTCGGGACCGATCCCGTCACCGGGAATCAGGACTACATCGTGCGCCATAATCTGTTACTCCTCGTCTTCGGCGTCGTCAGATTTTTTAACGCTAGCACGCTTCTTCTTTTTGGAGAGATCCAGGCCAAAACGTTTAACAAGCATTTCGCAAATCTCGCTCGAACGGGCCTTGAGATAGCTGCCCTTGCCGTTCTCGGCATCGAACTTAAGGCGCAGCGCAAGCTTCTCGGCGATCTCGGCATCGATCTCGCCTTTGCCAAACTCGTACAGGCAGCCGAGCATATCGCGATACTCGAGGTCACCGTGGTAGCACTGGATGGCCTCGTCCAGGATGGGCCAAGCCTCGCGCGAACGCTCGACGCTCGTGGCACCCCACACGCACAGCAGGCGGAAGGCGGCATAGCGCAGCGTGGAGGAAATCTCGTCAAACAGTGCGGTCTCGGCGCCCTCAAAGGCATCACCCAGCTGGTCGGGGCAGGTGGTGGCGAGCGCCGCCAGGGCATCGAGGGCCTCCCAGCGAGTCTGAGCCTCGGGCCGGTCGAGCGCCTCGATCAGCGCGGGCACGCAGGGCACGACGCGCTGCGGGTCGCGCTCGGCAAGCAGGTGCAGCACGCGGGCGGCAAACTGGCGGATACGGCGCGTGGGGCAGCCGAGCTCCTGGACCAAGCGGTCGACGGTGTTCTCGTTCTCCTCTGCCAGCTGAAGCTGTGCCAGCTCCTCGTCGGTGAGCTGTTCGTCTTTGTTTTCTGCCATAGTTACCTCTTCTTACTATTTCTTAGTGTGCCTGCCAGCACCCTTGCTGTCATCGGTGACCGAGATGAGCTGTCGGTCAGCCGCGCCATTGCGACGCGCGCGGCGGCGCTCCTCGGCGTCTCCTGCGTCGGCGGCGGCGCGATGAGCCTGGTTGACGTTAAAGACCTCATCGTGCTTGCGCCACGGACCAACGGACTCGCCAAAGCTCATCTTAAGGCCGGCGATAAAGCCGCCAAGCCAGCCGATCGGCGCAAACTGCACCAGTGGGAACAGCGAGAACACCCAGGTCAGCAGGACGACTGCCGCCGCTCCTGCAAAGTTGGCAATCCAGTAGTCGCGCTTGGTGACGACGCGCTTTTCGCACGCCCACTGGCCGCACAAAAAGCCAATGTAGATCGCAAAGAGAAAGAGCACTAGTGCAAGCACCACGAACGTCCAGCTCATGGGCGCTACTCCTCGTGATGGTGGCCGCAGCAGCACTCGTGGCCGTCGTCATGGCCGTGGCCGCCGCAGCACTCGTGGTCCTCGCCATGGTGGTGGCCACAACCGCACTCGTGGTCGTCGCCATGCTCGCCGCAACCACAGCCTTCCTCGTGAGCACCATGCTCCTCGGGACGATACTGCGACCAGTCCAGACCGGCGGCAATGGCGTCGGCCTCCTCCTTATAGAGGACATTGATGGCCTGGGTACCCAGCTTGGCACCACCGATGGCGTCGAGCATGTCATAGAGCGTAAAGGCCACGTCGGCGCCGGGCAGCGCAAGCTCGCGGTCGTCGGCATAGGCGAGCGCCAAGCGCAGGTCCTTGATGAAGTGCTCCACCATAAAACCGGGCTTGTAGTCGCCGTCGAGCGCCTTGGGCGCCAGGCTCTCCATGGCACCGGACTTGCCGGTGCCGCCCAGGATCATCTGACGGGTCTTCTCCATATCAAGGCCGCTCAGCTCGGCAAACGCCAGCGCATCGGCCATGCCGACCATGCAGGCGCCCAGCGACACCTGGTTGGCGAGCTTGGCAGCCTGGCCCTTGCCGGCGCCGTCGAAGCAGCATATGGTTGCCGCAAAGGTGGAAAGGATATCGCGGACCGGGGCAATGTCGTTCTCGGTAGCGCCCACGATAGCCGTAAGCGTGCCGGCGATAGCACCCGACTCGCCGCCGGTGACGGGGCAGTCAAACGCCATGCGGCCGGAAACCTGGGCGGCCTCGGCAATGTCGCGCGCCAGCTCGGGCGAGCTCGTGGTGAGGTCGATTAGGACCGCACCGGGCTTAGTGCACGCGAGCAGACCGTCGCCCGCCAGGTAGAGCTCCTCGACCTCGGAGGGATAGCCCACCATGGTAAAGACGACGTCGGCGTTCGCCGCGGCATCTGCCGGCGTATCGGCCCAGACGGCACCGCGCTCAACAAGCGCTGCAGCCTTGGACTTGGTGCGGTTGTTGACCGTGACGGGATAGCCAGCGTCCAGAATGTGGCCGGCGATAGGGGCACCCATGATTCCGGTGCCGATAAATGCGACAGAGAGCTTGTTTGCCATGAA
Organism: Collinsella sp. Sow4_E3; assembly: GCF_052116285.1. Classification (NCBI taxonomy): domain Bacteria; kingdom Bacillati; phylum Actinomycetota; class Coriobacteriia; order Coriobacteriales; family Coriobacteriaceae; genus Collinsella; species Collinsella sp. Sow4_E3. The sequence continues at coordinate 81,365 of NZ_JBQKLJ010000005.1, read as the reverse complement.
ACCTTTCCTTTTGGGTTGGGTGTTATTACCAGGTTGAATACTCGTTGCCAGCGTTTGGGCTGTGAGTCGAGGGCGATTACGGACGCAGCGCTTGTCTACTGGCCGCGCACGCGGCGGGCGATGCGGTCGGAAAGCGACGCCTTGTCGGTGCGGTTCTTGCCCCAAAACGCGCAGGCCACCATGCCGGGGCCCACGTGCGAGCCGATGGTGGGGCCCACGGAGCTGCGAATGATCGTGACGTCGGCGCAGCCCTCCTCCTTGCGGATGGCGGCTTCGAGCCAGTCACCGTCCTTTTCGGCATCGGCCGTCATGATGGCGATGGGCATGGTGCGATCGGGCACGTAGTTCTCGCGGAACGACTTGAGGATGGACTTGAGCGCCTTCTTGCGGCCGCGGTTGACGCCGATCAGCGACAGCGAGCCGGCAAGGTCGTAGGAGAGCTCGGGCTTGACGTCGAGCTTTGCCGTGAGCTGCGCCGCCGCGGGCGGAATGCGGCCGCCGGCAGCCAGCGCATCGAAGCTCTCGAGCGTAAAGTAGCCGTGCACGTAGGTCTTGGCCTCGTTTGCCCAATCGACCAGCTGCTTGGCAGTCAGTCCCGCCGAACGCTGGCGCACGGCCTCAAGCGCCAGGAGCTCGCCGGTCGCGCAGGGCAGGGCGTTGTCGACCACGTAGAGCTCAAAGTTGGGATACTCGGCGCGCACGGCATCTGCCGCCTGGCACGCGGAGTTGTAGCTCGACGACAGCGCCGAGGTAAAGCACAGGTAAACCGTGGGCGTGCCCTCTTTGGCGCACTCGGTAAAGAACTCGATATAGCGACCGAGCGACACAGCCGAGGTGGACACGCGGGCACCGGCGCGCATGCGGTCGTAGAACTCCTTAGGGCTCATGCTCGACCAGATGTCGTCCGTGCGCTCCTCGCCATCGATAATGAAAGGGAAGCCCAAGATATCGACATCGAGGTTCGCGGCGACCTCGGGGTTAAAGTCGCAGCAGGTATCGACGACGATACGGCAACGGTCCGAATGACCGGCGGATGCGGCCTTGTCCATCAAAGCGACTCCTTACGTAAAAAAGGCGGCCACCCGCATGGGATGGCCGCCAACCGTTAACTCATGCAAGTTAACGTATTTTACTCGTCAAGTGTTTCGATGCGGGGCTTGATGATGCCATATCCACCATTCTTACGGTGATACACCACATTGATGAGGCCAGTCGTCGCGTTCTCGAACACGTAGAAGTCGTGGCCGAGCAGATCGGTCTGCACCAGCGCCTGCTCCTCAGTCATCGGGGTGACATCGATGACCTTCTCGCGGACGAGCAGGTCGTCGTCCTCCTCGGGCAGCAGCAGGTCGGCCAGATCCTCGACGCGCTCGACCGGTGCGACATCCGCAGCGCTGGCACCGCCCTGGCGGTTGTCCACAACCTTGGTCTTGAACTTGCGCAGCTGGCGGGTGACCTTATCGGCGGAGAGATCGATGGCGGCATACATATCTGCGCCGTGCTCGGCGACGCGAATCACAGAGCCGCGGGCACGAACCGTGACCTCGACGATTGCCGGGTTGGGGTTCGAGGGGTTCTTCTCATAACGAAGCACGACGTCGACTGTCATGGGCTCGATATCGAAAACCTTGAGCGCCTCGCCGATCTTCTCGTCCACATGCGCACGCAGAGCATCGGTTACCGTCGTCTTGCGTCCAGAAACCTTGATATCCATACGTGGCTCCAATCTGCCTCGGGGACTTACTGTACTGGCTATGTACCCATTGCCGTGCATTTAATCACCCGAATTCCCAAAGGCCCGAATAACGACTGCTTGATACCGCATACCGAAGTCTCGCACTTTTCCGCGGCAAAGTGCGCTATATGAGGGCGTCGGCGGAGTTGGTTTTTCTCCTGGAAATTGCCCTTGAGCTGCTGGTTTTATCAAAATTGAAAAGCCGGGCTCCCCTATGGGGGAGACCCGGCCATGCGTGTTGAAACCGTGAAGAAGCGCCTTGTTCAATGTATGGCAGGCTCCACCCCTACCAATAACTAGCTATTGAGCTTGTTGATGTCATCGTCGGTGATGGCGCCCTCCTGGCTAGACGAGGGGCTGTCGCCGTTGTTATCGGAGGTGCCGCCATCGGAGGACTCGGTCTCGTTGGACGTGGATTCGGATGCCTGCACATTGGCCCCCGAAACAGTCTTGGCGGTAAGGTCATAGGGCATTTGGCCGTACCAGACGCAGTGGACCGCCTCGAGCGTGCCGTCGACCGTGATGTCGTCGAGGGCATCGCCCACGGCACGGCACAGCTCATCGTTAGAGCTAAGGCCTGCGACGCCAAGCGTGGAGGGCGTCTCGAGCGTGCCGACACAGGAGATCTGGCTCATCAGGCGCGCGAGGTAACCACCGGCCGTGGAATCACAGACCACGTAATCGACCTCGCCCGACTCGAGTGCCTCGAAGCACTCGTTGATGTTGGAGAAGGTCTTTTGGTTGGCCGTGATGCCCTGCTTGGCGAGCGCTTCCTGCGAGGCCGAAAAGGTCTGAACGCCCAGGGTAGCGGTGTTAAGGGTTTCGGTGGAAACGCTCGGCGACTCGCCGTCACTGCTCTTGCCGAATACGGCGGGGGCGTCGTACAGACAGGTGCCAAGCGAGCTGATATCGCCGTCCGTAGAGCTGACGTCGCCAATGAAGATATCGGCCTTTTTATCGCTGAGCGCGGAATCGGCCGAGGACGCATCGACAAAAGCGACCTTGAGACCCATGCGGCATGCGAGGGCACGAGCGGCATCGACCGCATAGCCCGTGAGGTTTCCGTCGGCATCCTGCATGGCTTGCGGGGCATCGGAAGTATCGAGGGCGACCGTCAGGGTTCCCGGCGTGACCAGGGCATCGTCCGATACCGTGGGGGTAACGGTCTCGCGCTCGATCTGGTCGATCGTGGGCGTCGTGAACGTGGACAGTGGATTGAACGCGCATCCACTCAGGCCCAAAACGGCAATGACCGCCGCGGTCCCAGCACCCAACCGAGCTGCATGCATCAAGCTGCCCCTCACCATGTCCGCTACCCTGCCTTCTGTGTCGTATACGATCCGTGCCCTGCACGGAATATCGGGTTGTTCCCACCAGCTGACCTGGTATTTGACCCCACACTTGCGCACCGGGGCGTTTGCTCGGGAGGCCGCAGCCACCTTCACGACTGGCCCGCTCGCCCGCGAGGCGGTATTGCCCCAAAGAAAGTAGAACGGACGGTGCGGCTTACATCTAGGACGCGCCATGATCGCGCCGCGCGCACGCGGTCGCTTACGTGGATCCCTTTGACCGCGTCTGTCTTGGACTTGGATGGGCGCATTGCCCGTCCGCAACCACAGCCTGGCGGGAACGTAGCGCATTATAACTAAGTTCAAGCTAAAGTTTAAGGTTAGGGCGTCATTCGCACCGCGAGTACAGATTTCGCAGGTCGGAGCGGACCATTCGTGCCCCCATGAAGCCCGGAGCTCCCCTACGGGGAGCTCCGGGGTGCCCGCCTCGGGGTGCCGTGGCCAAAAAATGGCAAATATGAGTACTGTTACCAATTTTGTAACAGGCAATTTTGGCCTCTCGGACAGATTTTGCGCTTAGTGTCGCCAATCTGATGCTTAGTTATTCTACATTTGTTTATTATCTTCTTTCTTTACGCCGCCTCCGAGTCCTAAATTCTTTGATTTTGCTGTTACTGATTTAGTGACAGTACTCATATTTGCCATTTTTTGGCCAGGGCATATGATTAACCCCCTATTTTCGACGCGAATTATATCGGTTTAAGCCCAAAACACGCCCGCAGCGTGTTAAGCAACGCCTCTTGCTTCTTCCTGCGGGCATCGACACGATTCCGGTACCGCTTTCGCATACGCTGGTGGATGCGCCATGCGAGTGCCTCCATTGCCTCCATGTCGCAAAGTATTTCGTTGTTGACCGTCGCGACCTCGATTCCCATAGTAATCAAGCCCGTGTTGCGTTTTTCATCATGGATACGTCCCCTCCGGGAGGAATGGCCCAGCTCACCGTTGTATTCCAGGTCAAACCGGGCTGCTTCCTGATACGCATCGCAAACTGCATGCGGCATCCCCGAGATTGCCTGCGCGCGGTCATCGAACTCAATCTTGTAGTCGGTCTTAAAAGGACCGCAGGCAAATCCACCATAGGAAAACGGAAGTGAAAACATGGCAAGCATGATGCACTCCATGGGTGAGCGCAGGTTTTCCGACAGATAGGGACACAGCCGCCGCAGTTGTTTGGCCGCACTCCCCTTGCATGTCGCAAGGTAATCTGCCAGGCGATCGGGCGTCAGCACCGGCTCGACTTCAAAGTAGCCCACGTCTGCCGGTTGGTCCTTGTCCTTTGCAAGTCTATTCGCAACAGGCGAGGTATAAGGAGGTAGATACTTCCCGCGATCGCTTAGTGAAATCTTGGAACACAGTTCCTGGGCCAGGGCAAACGCCTGGGTACAGCCGACCTCGCGGGCGACGGCAACACAAAGGGCCTCGGGAGATAGGCTGTACACCCCCGGTTCCACCTCTAGAATCGAGCCGGCAGGCAACCTGGAGCACACGGACCAGCCCACGCCAGGCATGCGGCGGCGCTGCGCCGCAGATCCCACCAGCAAGCACAGATCTTCTTGCACTTCGCCGCTTTTGGCTCCAATTCGCACCAGGTCGGGAAGATAGACATCCTCGGTCGAAGGCGATGACGTACACAGCACGCGGCGCTCTTCATCGGGATTGAGGTCCTTCCAGCCGATGTAGCCCATCTGCCGGCGCTCGGCTCGAATCAAGCGCAACGCCGAGGCGCCCGCCAGAATCACGGAAGCCGCTAGCTGCTCTTTTGTCGGTTTATTGTGCTGCCTGATTGTTACCGCCACACGAATCACCCCTACCAAACGCGTGCGATAGCGAGGCCATCGACGGCTCTGGCGCCGGCGCGCTTAAGCTCCGCCGAGGCCGCTGCCATTGTTGCGCCCGTGGTAATGACATCGTCGATGAGCAGCAGACGGCAGCCACGTACATCCTCGACCGTCTCGTACATGTCCCGGGCATGTTCCCGGCGCTCGGCGCGACCGAGTTCGCGCTGGTCGCCATGACCGTATTTGACCAAGGCGTCCAGCAATGGCACGCCCGAAAGATCGCAAAACGAGCGCGCGATTGCTTCCATGTGATCAAATCCACGCCGCCGAAACGCCGCCGCAGTTGCGGGCACAAATACCACCGCGTCGGCACCGGACAGCACGCCGCCGTAACGGTCGGGGGCTGCTACCTGGGCATGCAGGGCGGTGTCGTAGAGCAGCTCTGCCAGATACGGTGCCAGACGGCGCTCGCCCGCATCCTTGTATGCCTTGATGATGCGCGGCAACGGATGTGCATAGACGGCGCACGCCAGGCAGCGATCGAGGGCCTTAGCCACCGTCGAAGACGCACCCTCGACCGAGCACTCGGTACACAGCAGGCCTCCAAACGGAGCGCCGCACCTCGTGCAGCTGTGGCGCGGATCGACAAGCGTGAGCGACGCCAGGCACTCCCGACAAATAAGCGCACCGGCACGCTCGCAACCGGCGCATCGCGTGGGCGAAAGAACCTCGAGTGCCTCATGCGCCGCGCGCTCGGCAAACGGTAGCAATTCATCCGCAAACGGCAAGATGCCGGCACTCCGTAAGCGGCTCAAACCATTCAGACAGTTATTTATGACAAAACCCTCCCTACGCTTGGGCGAAGGGAGGGTTGTCGATTCAGTGCCATGATACCCCGTTGCACTTGGGGTCAGACAAGTCGAATCCGCTTGAGGGCGCTATTCGCCGGCAGGCGGTTGCGGTGCGGACGAGGTGTGGGTCGAGCCTTCGCCACCATCCTGGCGCGGCTTGCGGGAACGGCGACGGCGGCGGCGCTTCTGACTCTGGTCGGCCGAACCCTCGCCACTGCGATCCTCACGCGGTTCGCGCTCGTCGCGAGCACCGCCGCGCGAAGCCTTGGCGGCAGCTCCTCCGCCATCGCCGGGGCGACGGCGCGTGACCTTGACTTCACCATCCGAAACCTGATCGGCCACAGAAGGAACCGAGGGTTTCTGCTGCGTGCCCGAGGAATGGCGACGGCGCGGACGCGGCGCGCGCTCCTCCTCGCCACGTGGCCTGCCAGCCTTGTCGGCAGGCGCGTCGGAGGCCGAGACGCCCTTGGGAGCGGCACCGGCCTCGCGAGCGGCTGCGGCGCGGAAGGCGTCCTCGCGCTCCTCGCTCGACAGGTGGCGGCGACGACGGCGCGTGGGGTTCATGCCGCCGCCGCGGTTTTGCTGCTGGGGCTGCTGAGCCTCGCGCTCGCGAGAGGCGTTCTTGCCCGCGGTCTCGCCGTTGTCGACGGACGCCGCGCGCTTGCGGCGACGACGGCCGCCGGCCGCCTCCTCGGCCTCGGAAGCCTCGGCCTTGCCGCGGCCCTTTCCGCGGCCACGACCCTCGCCCTGGCCCTGACCGGCACAAGCATCGGATTCGGCATCGCGACGACGGCGCTTGGGCATCGACGTGCCGGCCAGACGGTCGGCACTCGACAGGCCATCGCCCACGTAGACGCCGTTCTCGCGATCGAGCTCCATGAGCGCCAGGCGCATCTCGGGCGACTCGATGCGCTCGAGCACATCGCGCGTCACGCAGTCGGGGCGGCAGCTGCAGCCCTGCTCGGCGGCCTTCTTTTTGCAGCCCTCCGAGCACGTCATATCGGCCAAGTTGACCTTAAAGACTTTACCGTTCTCCAGGCGCAGCACCAGCTGCTCACGCGGCGTGTCATATTCCTGGATACGCGCCTTGCCGAGCGGCGTATCGATGAGCGTCTTCTTTTTGGGCGCGCGGCTCTTAAAGTCCTTGTACGCCTCGAACTCATAGCGCAGGCAGCACATCAGGCGGCCGCACACGCCGCTGATCTTAGACGAATTGAGCGGCAGGTCCTGCTCTTTTGCCATGCGAATCGAGACGGGCTCAAACTGTCCGCCAAAGCGCGTGCAGCAGAGCTCCTGTCCGCATTGGGCATAGCCGCCCACCAAGCGAGTCTCGTCGCGCACGCCAATCTGGCGCATGTCAACGCGAATGTGCAGCGTCGAGGACAGGTCCTTGACGAGCTGACGAAAATCGACGCGCTCCTCGGCCGCAAAGTAGAATACGGCTTTCTCGCCGCCAAACAGGTATTCGACACCCACCGGCTTCATCTCGAGGTCGAGATCTTTGACCAGACGGCGGAAATCGACCATGGCCTCATCGCCCTGAATGGCCAGGTCGTCGGCAAGCTGCAGGTCGATATCGCTCGCCACACGCAGCACGGGCTTGAGCGGCTGACCGATCTCGTCTTGCGGCACCTCGAAGGGATCGGCCGTGACCAGGCCGATCTCGGTTCCGCGCTCGGTGGAGCAAATGGCATAATCGGCCTCGAGGATATCCAGATCCTGCGGGTCAAACCACAGGTCGCGCGAGGCGTAGGTAAACTTAACGGGTACGACTAACGGCATTTCAGTGCCTTCCTGATATCGAACAGCATGACCTCGATGGCCAGCTGGGGAGTAACGTTTCTGGCAATGTTGCGCTCGGCGGTCGCGACCGCCTCGAGCGCCCGGGTGGCACCCGCAACATTCGTCGCGGCGGCAAGCCGCCCGATCGTGTCGCGCACGTCCTCGTTCACAATGTCTGCCGCCTCATCCTGAAGCGTCAGCAGCACGTCGCGCATGAGCGTCCGCGCGCTCGACAGCGCTTCCATGATACCCGAACGCTCGCGCGCGTTGAGTTCGCGCTTGTTGCGGTCCTCAAGCTGCTTCAATGCTCCACGCGACAGATAATCGGCGTTTTGCTCGAGCACCTTTTCCTGCGTGGACTTGACCTCGGCGAGCGGAGCCTTAACGGCGACGATGAGCGACTTGGCGCGGCTGAGTACATCGGCCTCGTCGGCGGCGATGAGCGAATCGATGGCGCGGATCATCTGGCGGCGAGCATCCTGGCGCTCGGCGCTCTTGAGGAACTCGATGCCGCGCGTGGGGCTCCCCGCCACGGCGACCGCCATTCGACAGCGTGCGAGATCCTGGCCCGTCGCGCGGCTCACGGCCTTCGTGGCCACGGCGGGCGACACCAGCCGAAACGGCACGCACTGGCAGCGGCTCACGATGGTGGGCAACATCACGTCTGCCGAGGTGCCCAGCAAGATAAACATAACGCCCTCGGGCGGCTCCTCGAGCGTCTTGAGCAGTGCGTTGGCGGTGTTGGCGCGCAGCTGCTCGGCACGGTCGATGATGTAGACCTTGGCCTTGGCACGGATGGGCGCCAGCGGCACGTCGTCGAGCAGCTCGCGGGTCTGGGCGATGAGGTAGCCCGTGGCGCTCTCGGGCGTGTAATAGTGCACGTCGGGGTGCGTATGGCGGGCGACACGCACACAGCTATCGCATGAGCCGCAGCCGTCCTGCTCGCACAGGAAGGCTTGGGCGAGCGCCCAGGCGGCATCGAGCTTGCCGGCACCGGGAGCGCCCAAAAACAGGTAGGCGTGCGATGCGCGGCCGCTGGCGACGGCGTTGGTCAAAAAATCGCGTACGCGCTCTTGGGTGTCGAGCTTGGCCAGCAGGCTTGCCTGAGCGGGGGCCATGTTACTCGGCCTCCTGGGCAAGCGTGGCGGTGACGGCGTCCTGGGAAATGTCGAGACCGTACGCGCGAACCTGCTCGACCGTCTGCGCGAAGACGTCCTCGATGGAAGCGGTGGCGTCGATGAGCTTCACGCGATCTGGCTCCTCGGCGGCAATGGCACTAAATCCCTGGTAAACGCGCTCCTGGAACGCCATGCCCTTGGCCTCCATGCGGTCGACCGCACCACGGGCGGACATGCGCAGCGCCGCCTGCTCGGGCGTGATGTGATAGACGAGCGTGAGCGCCGGGTGCGTCCCCGCGACAGCAAGGTTGTTGGCGTCGCGTACCATCTGGCGATCGAGGCCGTCGGCAAACGCCTGGTAGCAGGTCGTGGAATCATAGAAGCGGTCACACAGGACCACCTTGCCGGCCGCAAGGGCGGGAGCTATGACCTCGTGCACCAGCTGGGCGCGTGCGGCCTCGTAGAGCAGCAGCTCGCAGGTATCCCCCATCGCCGTATTGGCGGGGTCGAGCAGCAGGGCACGGATCTTTTCACTAATGGCGGTACCACCCGGCTCACGCAGGGTCACGACCTGGTAGCCAGCGAGCTCGAGCGCACGGGCCAGCAGGCGCGCCTGCGTGGACTTACCGGCACCATCGACGCCCTCGAGCGTGATAAAGCTATGTTGAGCGGGCTCAAAAGCCATGGGCGCATCCCCTTCCCACAAGGCGCGTAAATGCAGATATATCAACCAAATCATGATACCCCAGGGGCAGGCGCACCCCAAATCCAACCTAGTCATTGGGGACGTTCTTAAATGACTGGTCGTTTAAGAACGTCCCCAATGACTACCCAATGACTAAAGGTGCCTTTCCAAAGTTGCGGTGAAATAGGGACTGATTAAAGCTCTAAGACCGCCAAACAGTCCCTATTTCACCGCAACTTATGATGGGGAATTTTGGATGCTTGGTATAATCGTCGTATGGCATTGAAATGTGGCGAAAGGAGTGGCAATGTCTCGGTATTGCGCCTCGTGCGGCAAGCTTCTTGCAGATAATGCCAAGTTCTGCACCTCGTGCGGTGCACCCGTTGAGCAAACAGCCGCGAGCGATAGCCAGCCCGCTTTTGAGCAGACCGGGGCCCTTGATACGCCGCAAGCCAAGGCGGACGATCCCCTCGCTTATCGCCCCGACCCCGCCGCAAGCCCCGCGGCCGTCGAGACCACGCAGTGCATACCCGTCGCGAGCGGCTCGTCCCAACAGCAGCCGGCTCCCGCATACGCGCCTGCTTCGCCACAGACCCCCGCTCCCAAAAAGAGCGGCACCGGGGCGCTTGTCGCCGTTATCGTTGCGCTGGTGGCAATCATCATCGCCCTGGTCATCTTCTTTGTGATCAAACCGTTCGACAACTCCGCCACGCAGACGACTGCCGAGGTTACCAAGCTGCACCACGATGTTGACGATGATGACCTCAAGCCTCTCGGCGACCCCAATAGCCTTTACGACGATGACGATGACGACGAGGACGAGGCTGGCGGCGAAGCAACCCTCTCCGAGCAGAACCTCTACCGTCGCCTGAGCGAATACTACGACCTGCTCGAGGACCTCGATAGCCAGGTCCGCGCCTGCGCGCAGGCCTTCAATGGTAGCTATCTGGAAGAAGATCGCACCACCCGTCAAAATCTCGCCGACGTCGCCGAGCGCACGGAGGAGACCATCGAGCAGTATTACGATATCGTCGAGGACCTGGACGTCCCCATGAGCTCCAAGAACTACCACTCCTGGAAAGACATCATTGCCCTGTATGACGACCTGGATCACCGCATCGACGCGATCTGCGATGCCTGGGAGATCAGTCTAAAGTACGCAAAGCCCTCGGACCATAAGGACGAAATCGTGGCGCCGCTGGCACGCGACAACGAGCCGGGAACCAGCAGCAACAAGTATCGCTTGGACTTTGAGGACCGCTATCCCAGCGCCAAACCCGTCGAGGTGAACTAGCGTTTTGTCGTTCCCGAGCTGGCAGTTAGGGACGTTCCTAAACTGCCGGCAGAAAAGGAACGTCCCTAACTGCCGGATAAATAACGAGCGAGGATCATGAGACCCTCGCTCGTTTTTGGTTTGGGTAATGTTTCGGCTGCACCGCTACTTGTCGGTAGCTGGCTTCTTGGTGGTCGTCTTTTTCGCGGCAGCCTTCTTGGCAGTCGACTTCTTGGCGGTCGAAGTCTTCTTTGCCGCCGTGGTCTTCTTCGCCGTACTCGCCTTGGTCGTCGTCTTGCGGCCGCGGGCGGGCTTCTTCTCCTTGGTCGGGCAGTCCATGTTGACGCAGATGCGCCACGGACCGCGCGCCGTGTTGACCACCACGATGGGAGCGCCGCACTCGGGACAGGTCTCGCCCGTCGCCTCGAGTTTGCCACGCGCCGGCAGCGGATAGCTCACGCCGCAATCGTCATAGTTGGTGCAGCGGATAAAGCGCTTGCCGCTCTTCTCGCTCTTGTGCGCAATCAGATCGCCATGGCGTCCGGCCTCGGCGCACACCTTGCACTCGCCCACCTTAAGGTCGGGCTCGTAATTGGTGGGACACGTGGGGTTCACGCAGATCTCGAAAGCCTTCTGGCGGAACGGCTGGCACTTAATGCGCGGTGCGCCGCATTCGGGGCACACGGCAGCCTCGCCCTCGAGCGGGCTCACCTTGACGCCGCTCGGCACCGGATAGGTCACGTCGCAGTCGGGCCAGCCCATGCAGCCGATAAAGCTGCCGCGGGTCTTGGCGCTCGTCTTCATGACCAGATCCTTGCCGCACTTGGGGCAGGCGCCCACGCGCGCATCGGCCGTGACGGCATCGCTGATGGCGTCGCCCAGCTCCTGCGTATGCTTGAGCAGCTCATCGAGCACGCCGGCCAGCAGCGCGCGCGAGTGCGTCACGACATGCTCTTCGGTATCTTCGCCGCGCTCCACGCGGGTCATGTCGCCGTCGAGCTCGCTGGTCATATCGGGGCTCGTGATGCGCGGGGCAAACTGCGACAGTGCATCGATGATGGCGATACCCAGCTGACTCGGCTCCACGGGATCGTTTTTGAGGTAGCGCACGGCGTACAGGCGCTCGATGATGCTCGCGCGCGTGGACTTGGTACCCAGGCCGCGCTTTTCCATCTCCTGCACGAGCTTGCCCTGGCTGTAGCGTGCGGGCGGCTCGGTCTGCTTGGCCTCGAGCTTAATGTCGAACACGTCGACCATGTCGCCCTGCTCCAGCGGCGGCATCTGCTCGTCGCGCTTGAGTCCGTACGGGTATGCCTCGCGGAAACCCGGGGTCACGAGCACATCGCCCGAAGCCACGAACGGCTCGCCATTCACGTCGAGCTCGAGCTTGGTGTTCTCGATGGTGGCGGGGCCCATAAGCGTCGCCAGGAAGCGGCGAGCGATGAGGTCGTAGAGCTTGCGCTGGCCACCGTCGAGCGTGGACGGATCGCCCTCGCCCGTGGGGTAGATAGGCGGGTGGTCGGTGGTCTCGACCTTGCCGCGCGTGGGCTTCATGGGACCGGCGAGCACCTTTTTGCATACGGGCGCCAGCGCCGGGTTGATCTTTGCCAGGTCACTCACCACGGCGCCCAGATCGAGCGTCGCGGGGTACACGGTGTTGTCGACACGCGGATAGCTGATAAGACCCGCCATGTAAAGGGACTCGGCGATGCGCATGGTGCGTGCGGGCGAGATGCCCTCGGCCGCAGCGGCAGCCTGCAGCGAGGTGGTCGCAAACGGCGTGGGCGGCTGCTGCTTGCGCGAGCGCTTGGTCACCGCGGCGACGGTTGCCGTCGCAACGCCGTCGACATGGCCGTACGCCATCTCGGCAGCATCCTTGTCGGTAAAACGCGCCGTCTTGTGCGCGATCTTAAAGCGGTCGTCCTCGGCAGCAGCCTGCGCGGCAGCCATGCCGCGAATCTGCCAGTAGTCCTCGGGCACAAACGCCATGCGCTCGCGCTCGCGCTCGACCACCAAGGCGAGCGTCGGGGTCTGCACGCGGCCGGCAGAACGCACGTTGCCAAAGCCGCCAAACTTGGCGAGCGTCAGGTAGCGCGTGAGCACCGCACCCCAAATGAGGTCGATGTGCTGACGGCTCTCGCCGGCATCGGCCAGGTTCTGGTCGAGCGAGACGAGGTTATCAAAGGCCTGCGTGATCTCGGCCTTGGTAAACGAAGAATACTGGGCGCGGGCAACCGGCAAGTCGGGCGCAACCTCGCGCACCTTGTTGAGGGCGTCCGAACCAATCAGCTCGCCCTCGCGATCGAAGTCCGTGGCGATGATGACGCTGTCGGACTTCTTGGCAAGGTTCTTGAGCGAGCGAATGAGTTCTTTCTCGGCCGGCAGCTTGATAACGGGCGCCCAGGTAAGGTAGGGCAGGCTCTCGAGCTTCCAGCCTTTGATGGAGATACCGTCGGCAAGGAACGGTTTGCGCTTGGTGTCATAGGGCGGACGCGCCAGGCCATCGGGTATGTCGGCCGGCAGCATCTCGCCGTCCTCGGTGACCGAATACCAACCCAGCTTTTTATCGAATAGCACGCTGTCGCAAAAATCGGGCGCAAGGATGTGACCGGCAAGGCCGATTGTCACGCACTCCTCGCCCTTCCACTCAAAACGGTAGATGGGGGTGTTGTACACCTTGTCCTTTTTGGGCTTGCCCGTGGAAAGACGCTCGGCAATCTGGCGCGCGGCGTCGTTTTTCTCGGCGATGATGAGCTTCAAAAGAGGCTCCTATCTCGTGTGTCTGCGGCTGCGCCCGCACGTACGACGGCCGACTTACGCCCTTGTTTGTTCGATCTGCCCGATGAGCCAATCGCACCAGGCATCCATGCCCTCGCCCTTGCGTGCGCTCACGGCAAACCGCGGCGCCTGCGGATTGAGGTCATCGAGTGTCTTAGTATACCTATCCATGTCAAAATCGAAAGCCGGGGCCACATCGACCTTGTTGAGCAGCTGTGCGCCAGCGTGCTGGAAGATGCCCGGGTACTTAATGGGCTTGTCGTCGCCCTCGGGCACCGAGAGAATCATGATGGACAGGTTCTCGCCCAGGTCAAAGTCGACCGGACAGACCAGATTGCCCACGTTTTCGATAAAGATAACATCGATGTTTTGAAGGCCCACCGCCTGGTCAAACGCATCAACGGCCTCCATGATCATGTTGCCCTCGAGGTGGCACAGACCGCCCGTGTTGATCTGAATGGCGGGCATGCCGGCTTCCTTCATGGTGATGGCGTCGACATCCGAGGCGATATCGCCCTCGATGACGGCACAGCGCAGGCCGGCTTTGTCGCGCAGACGCTCGTTGGTGCCCAGAATCGTGGTGGTCTTACCAGAGCCGGGACTCGACAGCACATTGATCACATAGGTGCCTGTCTCTTTGAATCGCTGACGCAGCTGATCTGCCAGGCGCTCATTGCGCGACAGAATCGGCGATGCGATATCAATAGTTTTCTCGGCCATACTCGGCACTCCTTACTTCTACCATTTATACCCCGTCCCCAAATGGCAGGCTGGTTAATTGTCGGGGGTTTCAATCTCGATGCTGGCGATGTCGAGCTCGCGGCCGTGCAGCAGGCGCACGTTGGTGCCGCCACACTGAGGACAGCGGCAATGGAAGCGGTCGTGCTCAAAGACCTCGCGGCAGTCCAGGCACTCGCTTTGTGGATGGACTTCCTCCACGGCAAGCTCGCAGCCGCGCGTGAGCATGTCCTCGTCGCGAAACGTCTCCCACGCAAAGTCGAGCGCCTCACGCACAACTTCGGTCATATCCCCAATGCGCAGCGTTACCAAAACAGCGCGCGAGGCCCCCGCCCCACGCGCCGCGCGAATCACTGTATCGAGTATGCCGTTGACAATGCCAACCTCGTGCATACGGATTTACTCCTCGTCGTCCTCGTCGTCGTTCGAGAACAGATCCAGACGGCTCACAAACAAGCCTTCCTTGCCATCGCGCGCGGTAATGACCACGCGGGCGATGGCGAGCGAAATCTCGTAGAGCGAGAGCAGGGCGCCATACATGAGACCCAGCGTAACGGGCGAGCCGTCGGGCGTAATCACAGCCGAGCCCGCAAGCAGGCCAACGTATACGTAACGCCAGGCACCGCGGAAGGCCGCATAGGACACGATATGGAAGACAGAAAGGTAGAAGATGATGAGCGGCAGCTCAAACGCCACACCAAAGCCGATCATAAAGAGCAGCTCCATGTTGACGTAGTTCTCCAGATCGGGCAGCGCCGTAGCGACGGCCGAGGTTTCGCCGATGAGCCACTCAAAGCCCGCAGGGATGATGATGAAGTAGCAAAAGATTGCGCCCAGGAAGAACAGCACCGTCGAGGCGAGCACCGTGGGCACAACCCACTTGCGCTCGTTGGGGCGAAGCGCCGGCAGGAAAAACGCCAGAATCTGCCAAATGATCATAGGCGTGCACATGACAACGGCCATCTTGAGGGCCAGCGAAAAGCGCAGACCAAAGCCGCCGAGCGTGGTGGTGATGTAGAACTTACCGTCCGGCACAAAGGAGCGGATGGGGTCTTCCAGGATGTCGAGCACCACGGGCGTGGCGAAATACAGCACGATGGCGGCGGCAAAGACTGACACGACCACGATGGTCAGGCGGCGACGGAGCTCACCCAGATGATCGAAGAGCGGCATGCGCGCAGGTCCGATAGGCATTACTCATCGCCTCCCTTCGGGGCATGGGCGGCAGCGGCGTCGTCCTCGGCCTCGAGCTCGCGAGCGAGCTGGTCGACGACGGCCTTGCGCTTGCGGGGACGACGGGCGTAGAGGTCAGCCGTCGTGGGCTCTGCCGGCTCGGGCTCGGGCTCCGGCTCTGCAGCAGGCTCGGGCTCGACGGCGGCAGCGGCAGACTCGGGGCCCTCAGCCTCACCAGCAGCACCTTCGTCCTCGGCAGCACCCTCACTCGCGGCCTTCTCGGCGGCAAGGCGGGCACGGCGCTCGGCAAAGGTCTCCTTCTTTGCGGGCGCGGCCGTCTCGACGGCATCCTCGTCCGCATCGGAATCGTCATCGACGGCAGCCTTCTTGGGCTTGACCGGAGCCGAAGCGGCCTCGCTTACCGGATCGATAATCTCGGACTGAACAACAGCCGTCATCTTTTCCTGCGTCTCGCGGAACTGACGGATGGCACGGCCGATCGTGCGGCCCATCTGCGGGAGCTTATCCGGGCCAAACAGCAAAAAGCCGAAGACCACGATGATCGCGAGCTCACCCTCTCCAATACCAAACACACATACCTCCAAGGCTCGATGTGAGTCGAGCCCGCACCGCGCCATTCGGCCGGAACTCGTCTATTCATTCGGTCAAGTATAGCGCCCGGACGTCAAAACATCCGAGCGCATCACAAACATATACCAAACGGCACGCCCTTTTTGGGGCAGGGCTTATGCCGCCGTAATTGAAATCTCCTGGTCGACACCCAGCAACTGAACCACGCGCATCACCGGGGGCTGCACGTTGACGCAGCCAAACCGCTTGCCGTGATCGGCTGCGTGGTGCGCGGCGCCCACAAGTACGCCAATACCTGTCGAGTCGATATAGCTCACCTGGGCAAAGTCGAGCTCAACGGCCTCGGTGGGCTGCTCGAGCGCCAAGTCGATGGCGTTACGCAAGCTGTCGGCGTTAGAGATATCAATCTCACCGGTCACCCTGATGGTGTAGAGCTCCGGCGTGGGGTTGGTGGAAATTCCCAAATCCATGTATACGCTCCTTTGCGTATCGAGAGTGCGGATGGTACTGGACGCGGATTTGCGGGGCCCTACGCGTTAGGCGCGCTCGGCACGAGCAAGCTCGGCAGCGACGAGCTTGACGGCCAGCACCAGCACGTCGAGTGCGGCCTCCAGGTCCTCGACCGTGGGATAACTCGGCGCGATGCGGATGTTGGTGTCGCGCGGATCCTTGCCATAAGGCCAGGTGGCACCTGCCGGCGTGAGCTTGACACCCAGGTCGGCGCAAAGCGCGGCGACCTTTTGGGCCGAGCCCTCGGGGCCATCAAAGCTCACAAAGTAGCCGCCGCGGGGATGCGTCCAAGTAGCGCAACCCGTATCGCCCAGGCCCTCAGTGAGCTTGCGCTCGACGGCCTCAAAGCGCGGACGCAAGAACTCGGCATGCTTTTTCATGTGCTCCTTGACCGCCTCGATGGTGGGAAGGAAGCGCACGTGGCGTAGCTGGTTGAGCTTGTCGGCGCTGATAAGACCGGCCTTCAGGCGCTTGGAGAACTCCGCGATGACCGCGGGACTCGCACCGATAAAGCCGATGCCCGCGCCCGGGAAGGTAATCTTGGACGTCGAGGCGAATGCCACCACGCGGTCCTCGGTACCCGCCGCGCGGGCAAGATCGAAGATGTTGGCGAGCTCGTCGGTCTCGTCGTACAGGTCGTGCACGCAGTAGGCGTTGTCCCAAAAGATGCGAAAATCGGGCGCGGCCGTGGGCATCTCGACCAAGCGGCGCACGGTGTCCTCGCTAAAGGTGATGCCCGTGGGGTTGGAATACTTGGGCACGCACCAGATGCCCTTGATGGAGTCGTCGGTGGCAACCAGGCGCTCTACCTCGTCCATGTCGGGGCCGTTGCCGGTCATCGCGACGGGGACGTTCTCGATACCCAGGTCGGCGGTGATGCCAAAATGACGGTCGTAGCCGGGAACCGGGCACAGGAACTTGACCTTCTTACCGTCGTGCGCGGCCTCATAAGCCTCCCAAGGCTCGCTGCCGCACGAGCCGCAGCGCCAGAACATACCGGCGATATCGTGCTCGATCAAAAGGCTCGACGAACCCAGTACGAGCGTCTGATCGGCGGGGCAACCCAGGAACTCCCCCGCCAGCTTGCGTGCCGAGGGGATGCCCTCAAAGCAGCCGTAGTTGGAGCAGTCGACGTTACCGTCGTGCAGATCGGCGTCGGCATTGAGGATATCGAGCATGGGGCGCGAGATGTCCACCTGGGAGGGCGACGGCTTGCCGCGCGCCATGTCGAGCGCCAGGCCCTTGGCCTTGACCTCGGCAACCTCGGCTTTGAGCGCCTCGATGGCGGCATCGAGTTCGGTGGTTTCCATCTTCTGGTAGATCGTCTGCATGGGTGCGACCTTTCGCAAAGCGGGACGTTGCAGTTTGTCTAAGTATAGACCGCTACCGCCGCAACGGTATGAAGCCGTGATAGATTAAGTCCATCGCAATGAATTACGATATCCACCGTATGACCCGTATAGCCGCATGGCACATCCAAGGAGGCAGTATGGAATACGGCTCTTTTCAAGCCGAGGAGTTCGGAGACCTGCAGCGTCTGGTCGACGGCTTGTTTTATGACCGTAAGGCCATTGACCGCCTGGATCTAATCGTTCAGGCGGAGATTTTGGACCTGGCGCCCGATCTCATGGAAACCGTGAATCTTTTGCCGCCCGGCCACTACGACCGCCAATCGCTTTGCGACCAGCTTAACTCGGCCCTTGCCGCCCACGGCTGGGGCGCCGTCTACGGCACCGTGGAATAAAAATGGCAAATAAATGAAACGCCGTTTGTGACAGTGCTCACAAACGGCGTTTTTTCACACGAGGGCATCCGGGGCATGTCCGGCCCCGGTTTTCGCGCTCCTACTCGTCCTTGGGCGAAGGGTGCTTGCAGACCACACTCATGTAGATCATGCCCAGCACGGCCGCGGTAACAGAGCCGGCAAGAATGGCGGCCTTGGCGGCCAGAACCTCGAACTGGGCCGTCGGGAAGGCGAGGCCGCTGATGAGGATCGACATGGTAAAGCCGATGCCACCCAAAATGCCCACGCCGGCGATCATATGCCAGTTAACGTTATGAGGCAGCTCGCAAGCCTTAAGCTTGACCAGGGCAAACGTCACGCCAAAGATACCGATCGGCTTACCCAGCAGCATGCCAAAGTACACGCCGAGGGTCACCGGGTCGGTAAGCAGCACGCTCATGTCCACGCCCACAAGGCGAACCTGCGCGTTGACAAACGCAAAGATCGGCAGGATCACAAAGTTGACCGGCGTGGAGATCAGGCGCTCCATGCGGATGAGCGGCGGGGTCACACGGTGCATGACACGCTCGACTTTGGTGGTCGAAAGGGTAAAGTCGTGCTGGCCCAGGATGTGCGCCTCGTCGTCGTAACGGTCGTCGAGCAACGGCAGGTACTCGCCTAGCCAATCGGTAAGGCTATCGAGCTTAACACCGCACTTGGCCGGGATGGTGAAGGCCAGGATGACACCGGCAAGCGTGGCGTGCACGCCGCTCTTAAACATGCAAAACCACAGCAGCAGACCAAGCACCGAGTACGGGGCAAGGCGATAATGCTGAGTCTTGTTGAGCCACACAAGTGCGCAGGTCACAACCGCAGCGGCACCCAGCCAAAACGGACTGGGGCTCTGGCCGTAGAAAATGGCGATGGCGGCGATGGAGATGAGGTCGTCGGCGATGGCGAGCGTCGAGAAGAACACGCGCACGCCGTTGGGCACGCGATTGCCCAAAAGCGACAGCACGCCCAGCGCAAAGGCAATATCGGTTGCCATGGGGATGGCCCAACCGTTGCGGGCGCCAGCATGGTTAAAGATCAGGTAGATGCAGGCGGGAACGACGACGCCGCCCACGGCTGCCAGCATGGGAAGCATGGCCTGACGCGGATTCTTGAGCTCGCCGACCGTCATCTCGTACTTAAGCTCAATGCCCACCAACAAAAAGAAGATCGCCATGAGAAAGTCGTTGACGAAAAGCTCGACGGTGAGGCCAGCCGTAAGGTTGCCCAGACCCACATACAGCGGGGTCTCCAAAAAGTGATGGATAGCCTCGTAGACATCGGTGTTGGCGCAGATAACGGCGGCGATGGCGGCGATGACCATGACGGCGGCGGAAATCGTGCCGTTCTCGGCGATGCGCTCCCAGATGTCATGACGTTCAAAGCGCTTGCGCTCACGAACGTTGAACAGCTGCTCAGTTGCTGCCATGGGCGGCTCCTTTCACGGGAAAGCTCCCGTCTTAAAAAAGCACGGCCCGCCCAAGTGGCGGCACCGCGCTCCAACGTATTACGCTTGCATCTAGCCTACCCTGCACGACAAGCACGCAGGCGTGGCCGAAAAGCGGAACCACAGGTTGAACATTATTTGCCCAACGGTACGGGCGCCCCTGTCCAATAGAGGACGCGGTCCCGCGCACAAAAAACGACCGGAGCGCGGGGCGTCCGCGGTCCGGTCGTAGCAGGCTACAAAACCTAGCAGGCGGCCATGATGGGGGCAGCGACCTGCTTCTTACGGGAGAGGACGCCCGGCATCCAGACGCCGTCGTGCTCGTCGGCAATGCCCAGGCCCTTCTGAGCGGCCTCGGTCTCGCCCTCGAGCAGGACCTGCGAGCCCTCCTCCATGATGTCGGTGATGCACAGGACGATACCGTCGGCACCCTTCTCGGCGGCGTAGGCGCGCATGGCCTCGCGGATCTCGTCGATCATGCCGAGCGCACGGCTCTTGTCGACGGTCTCGTACTGGCCGATGAGCAGCTTCTTGCCGGCGGGCTCGAACATCTTGATGTCGTTGCCGACCATCTCGGCTGCGGTGAAGGAGCCGGACGGACGGGTGAGGAAGACCTCCATGCCAAACTTGACCGGGTCGACACCCACCTGCTCGCCGAGCTTGGCGGCGACGGCGCGGTCGACATCGGTGGTGGTGGGGCTCTTGAGCATGAGCGTGTCGGTCATCATGGCCGAGAGCAGCAGCTTGGCCTGAACGTCGGAAAGCTCAACGCCGAGCACGCCGGCGAGCTTAGTGACGATGGTGCAGCTGGAACCCCAGGGCAGGCAGATGTAGTGCAGCGGGCCGGCGGTCTCAAAGTCGCCGATGCGGTGATGGTCAACGACGCCAAAGACCGTGGCGTCCTTAAGGCCGGCGACGGACTGGGCGGACTCGTTATGGTCGGTGAGAACGACAAGCTGGCCGGCCTCGACGGACTCAATCATGCGGGGCTCGGCAATGCCGGCGTCTGCGAGCAGCTTGGCGGACTCTGCCGGAAGCTGACCAAGAGCGCAGACCTCATAGGTGTTGCCGGCATACTCAACCTGGTTGAGCAGCTGAGACAGAACGACGGCGCTCATGATGGCGTCGTTATCGGGGTTCTGGTGACCAAAGACAAGAACGTTTGCCATGGGTATCCTCCACTTGGTATGTGTACTTAGACGTAGCTATGGTAGCACGCTGGCAGCTGGCCTTTGGGGACGGAAGGGCCACGGCATATTTTGTGGCAGGTATGGGGGCCAAGGCTGTCCCTTTTGCACCATGTTGGTGCAAAGTAACCTGGCCCCCTTGCACCAGCTATTTACCGGCAGCGCGCAGGGCTACGTAGGCAGAACCGATGATGCCGGCGTCGTTTCCGAGCGAGGCAACCTTAATGGGCGTCTCGCGCGAGGCGGAAAGCGCGTAGCGCTGGAAGTACTCGCGAACCTTATCGAGGTAGACATCGGCCGAGGCGGAGGCGCCGCCGCCGATCAGGAACATCTCGGGATCGACCACGTTGGCAATAAGCGCCAGGGCGCGGCCGAGATAGTCGGCCATGGTATCGGCCGCGGCCAGCGCGAGCTTATCACCCTCGCGGCAGGCTTGGAACACGTCCTTGGAATCGGAAGGGCCGGTGAGCTCGATGGGCTCGACGCCCGCCTTCTTGCACTCGGCAAGGTAGTTGCTCACCACGCCGGTGGCGCTGGAATACTGCTCCAGGTGGCCATGGCCGCCGCAGCCGCAAGTGCGCTCCTCAGCCGGATTCAGGCACATATGGCCAATCTCGCCGCCGGCGCCCACAACACCCGACACCACATCGCCGTTGACGATAACGCCGCCGCCCACGCCGGTACCGATGGTGACCATCACCACATTCTGCACGTCCTTGGCAGAACCGAGCCAAGCCTCGCCCATGGCAGCGGCGTTGGCATCGTTCTCGTACTTAACGACCGCATCGGGGCAGTGCTCCTGAATGGCGATCTTCAACTCGGGCAGGTTAATGGCAATGTTGGCCTTGACCTTGGCATCGCCCGCTGCCGGAATGGGGCACGGAACAGCAAGGCCAATGCCCGCCACAAAGGCGCGCGGAATCTGTGCCTTGGCGACCACCTGGTCGATAGCCTCGGTCACCGCGGCAAAGCCCGCAGCGTCAACGATGGGAGGCGTGGGCACGCTGACCTTCGCAAGCAGGTTGCCATCCCCGTCGAACAGGCCCTCCTTAACCGAAGTGCCGCCGACGTCGATGCCGATGTAGTACTGCTTAGGTTCCATAGGGGCCCGCCCTTCTCGTTTAAACATTGTCTGTATGGTACCGCTCCCAAGGCAAAAACCTACCAAAAAGGGACAGGTTTGTTTTGGTAGGTTTTATCTGGGGAAATGCAGAATACAGGATTCGGTTCGCTGGGTGCTAAATCGGTTCGGCCCCGTCCTCGGACCGATTAGATTTCTCAACACGACATTATTCGAATGTATATTTATTTAGAGCGCTTTTATTTTTAGTGCAAAGCGACTTTTAGTAATATATCTATCGAACTTTTCAATGACTCAATAGGGATACTTAGGTGTTGAGTATACTTTCTTTTATACTCAATCAAGTTGGAAAGGAGGTTCCATGATTCCCAAATACGAGGCGATAGCTGCAGATATTCGTCGAAGTATTGAGAATGGCGCTCTTAAACCAGGCGACAAGCTTCCCACCGTCGTTGAGTTCTGCGAGCTCTATAGCGTTTCCAAAATCACCGTCAAACGAGCTATCGAGCAAATCACCGAGGAAGGTCTTGTTACCAGCCGTCGTGGATCGGGTACCTACGTTAAGGACACGGCGGGACTTCCCGGCCAAGCGTTTTTCCAGGGCAAAAACGACCGTGCCCAGGGCTTTTCGTATGAGCACCGCGGGGAGAAGGTGACCTCGGTGGTCTATGATTTCTCGATTGTTAATCCACCAGCGGACATCGCAGCCCAGCTGGGAATTGCCGAGGATGACTTTGCCTATCACATCGTGCGCGTGCGTCAGGCCGATGAGAAGCCCATCGTTATCGAGTACACCTACATGCCCCTCGAGCTGATTCCGGGCCTTAAAAAGAAGGACCTGTACGGATCGGTCTACCGCTTTGTCCGCGAGCAATGTGGGCTGAAGATCTCGAGCTTCCACCGTACCATTCGCGCCGTGGCAGCAACCGAGGAAGAAGCCGAGCGCCTGGACACCAAACCTGGCTCTCCCCTGCTCGAGCTCAACCAGATTGGCTTTTTGGACAGCGGTGCGGCCTTTGAGTATTCGGTCTCGCGCAACGTTGGCGACCGCTTTGAGTTGCACAACGTAACGTTGGCATAGGTTTTTGTAGTCATGCGGGCGCTCGTTTTGAGCTGTTTGTGCAACGCCCGCGCAACACAATGGGGTATGAATATGTCCGATTTGATTAAACTGACGCCGATCTTCCACGAGAAGATCTGGGGCGGCCGTCAACTCGAAACCGTATTTGGTTACGACATTCCCGATGGACCCATCGGTGAGTGTTGGGCCATCTCGGCCCACCCCAACGGCGACTGCCAGATTGCGGAGGGCCCGTATGCCGGCCACACGCTGTCGTGGCTGTGGGCCGAGCACCGCGAGCTCTTTGGCAGGTGCGAGGGCAAGGAGTTCCCGCTGCTCATTAAGATTCTGGACGCCAAGGACGACCTTTCGATCCAGATTCATCCCAACGACGAGTACGCTGCCAAGCACGAGAACGGCAGCCTGGGCAAAACCGAGTGCTGGTATGTGCTGGACTGCGAGCCCGGCGCCACGATCATCGTCGGCCAGCGCGCGCATGACCGCGCCGAGGCCGCGCAGATGATCGAGGACGGCCGCTGGGACGACATGCTCAACGTGCTGCCGATCCACAAGGGCGACTTTTTCCAGATTGATTCCGGTACCGTGCAC
Organism: Collinsella sp. Sow4_E3; assembly: GCF_052116285.1. NCBI lineage: Bacteria > Bacillati > Actinomycetota > Coriobacteriia > Coriobacteriales > Coriobacteriaceae > Collinsella > Collinsella sp. Sow4_E3. Next base: position 57,843 of record NZ_JBQKLJ010000005.1, on the reverse strand, counting down.
GCCATCAAGACCGGCACGCTCATTTTGGAGACGCAGCAGTCAAGCGACGTGACGTATCGCCTGTACGACTACGACCGTCCCGGCACCGATGGCAAGCTGCGTCCGCTGCACATTGAGCAGAGCCTCGATTGCATCGATTTTGACGCTCAGGCTCCGACCGACGGCACGGTGACCGCGCCCGAGGTGGACGGCGTGACCGAGCTCGAGTCCAACCCCTGCTATACCGTCGATCGCGTGCGCGTCAACGGCAGCAAGACCTTGGAGCAGCGCTGGCCCTTCATGTGCCTGTCAGTCATCGACGGCGAAGGCACCGTCTGCGGCGACCCCGTCCACAAGGGAAGCCATCTGCTGGCACCCAGCACCGTCAGCTCCATTGACCTCGAAGGCCAGATGGAACTGATCGTCTCGCACCTGTAAGTTACCGGTCCCCGAGCGCTCGCCGGGATGGGGCGCGGGGTTTGGTCGCCTGCTCGGACAGTCCTGCTCGCACGGAACTCGCGATCGACCAAACCCCGCGCCCCATCCCGGCGAGCCTCTGGCTAGTAACGACAATCAAAAAGCAACAAGGGGCTCCCCCGTTCATCAACGGAGGAGCCCCTGCTATACATAACGGCTCAAGGTGCCTATAGGTAGACCTTTTCGAGAAACGATAGCGTGTCCTGAAGCCGCACTCTTTCCTTACGGTTGGTCTGCCGATTTACATACGAAGCAAAGTCCGTAAGAAAATCCTCCGCATCAACCCTCATTTGCCCCGTTAGCTCCAAACGCGCCGAAGGCGACAACAAGTCAGCAAGTCGAGCAACATCCGAACGGTGCTTCCGCCGATCAATGTTGTTGCAACGACGTCCCTCTTCATAACTTCTGTTGATATCAATGTGCGCACGCATCTTGAGGGGAATGATATGGAGTGCATCGAGCAACGTAATGCCCTCTACGTTCGTTGCGTTGTCGCGAATAAATTCGTAGTAGCCATCGTCGAGGATAATTGCCGAGAGACTTGATACGGCCCCGTCAAAGGAAAGAGGTGCCACTTCGCTCGTTTCGTCTTCGAGCACAAAATCAGGATGTCGGGCAAATAGCTCAATTTGACCGGGATAGTCTAGGGCCCGCTTTGATCCTTTGGGCAAGCAGAGCCGATAGTAAGTGCACTTTCCATCGCCGACCTTTCCAATCTCGTATCCAGCTGCTTTGATAAACGCCCACAACGCAGTGGCAAATTCAACGCCTTCCCCATCAACAATTACGACGACATCCAAATCTTCGGTAGCCCTGAATGAATCACCTTCGCTGTCAAATAGAACGCTGCAGGCCCCTCCACCAATAAGGACGTAACCACCTTTGCAGCTGCTCATGGCGTCGGCAAATCGCTCTATCCCCCTCACTTTTGGCATATCGTCCTCCTGAGCTGTTCGACCGCATCGAGCAGACGGTCATCTTTGTAATCCTCTTTTGCGAAGGCAACGTATAAGGAGAACGGGTCGACACATTGCAAACCTGTCGTGTCAAAACTAACATCGGACGGCTCGTCCACGGGATACGACCAGACCTCAATCTCGACAGCAGCCGGTTCGTACCACTGGGCCTCCAGCCATCTGTCACCCATGTGCTCTTTTAGGTCCTCTAGCTGATTCTTTTCGAGAGCAATGGTTGGAGCAGAGCCTTCATGAGCAAGGTCAGACATATAGCTAAGGGCAGACATACCGGAAAGCAGCGCGTCAACGGCACGTAGCTCTGTTCTCTCGATAACCTTCTTGAGCCGGATTCGCTCTAAAACTGGCGTGCGAAGATAGTCCTCAAACCCATCCAGCAGCGTCTCGGTCGACAACCCGGCATCGCACAATATACGCTTTTTGCCGTCCCGCATAATCAACCCAGGAGCAATAGCGGCGATTTCCGAAAGATAGCCGCTGACGCTTGCCGCGCTTTTGCCACACAGACGCGCTAGGTCGCCGGCGGAGCAGTCAACCCATCGTCCCGCGATGAGATTTAGGACGATTCGTTGAGATTGGGGCGAAAGCGGAGCAGCGGGAGAAGCACCCAGCACCTCACCGGAAATAACGGCTCCGATAAACGGCAAAAACGCATTTCGCTCATCTCGGATATATGCGATCCCCTCCGAAGAAAGCGCGTGCATAAAGCCTAAATCCATAGCATCCCAGCAAATTGCCACCGGGCGAGCATCTATCTTGCGCACTGCATTGACGAGATTTCGCGCCGAAATGACACTGGGCGGTTCTTTTGGTTCCGCAACAATAAAACGGCCCTGCTCAGACATGCCAAGCCGTGCCAAGCGAAGCGAATACCGCTCAAGATACATGCGAGGAATCTGCATCTCAACTGGCTCCGGGTCGATGGCGAGCTCTAAAGAGAAGAGCCTTTTTGGGAGACAATTTAGCAGCATGTCCACTCACCATTTTCATTTCAGTTACATTTTAGTATCTATCTAAAATTATACTGAATCGTATAAAACGCTCAATCCCCAAAGTCATAAGAAACAATCCGAAACGTAATAAGGGGCTCTCCCGACCATGTACGGAAGAGCCCCTACTCGTATCTATCTATCAGCCCACCCGGTTCTCCAGATCAAAAAACGAACGAGCAGAGCAACGTTCGCAAGCTACAAGCTAAAACGCCACAAGGAAGAGGGCGCGCCGGGGGCTTTGGTCGATCGCGAGTTCCGCACGAGCCGGAGAGCACTTAATGTGCTCTCCGTGCGAGCAGGACTGTCCGAGCAGGCGACCAAAGCCCCCGGCGCGCCCGGTCAACCTCGCAGTTAGGCATTTAGCTTGACGATTGGAGCAAAGCCCTTCATAAGCTTTTTGGTCTGGCCGGTCTTTTCGAATTGGACCTCGATCATGTCTCCAGCGACCGAGATCACGGTACCCGTGCCAAAGGTCTTATGACTCACGGTATCGCCCGCGGCAAAGTCCTGCGACGCGCTGGCGCGATCGACCTTGCGCTCCACTGTCGGGGACACCTTGGACGACGGCTTTTTGGCTCGCGGTGCGCCCGAGCCAAAGGTCGAGGCAACGCGACCGGCGTCGGGCGAGACCCCACGGTGGCGCTCGGTCCCATAGCTGCTGCCGCCAAAGAAATCGTCGAAGCTCGATCCGCCGCGCGAACCGGAACCGCCGGTCGAGCGCGTATGCGAACCGAACACCTTGCCGCCATACATATCCGAACCCATGCCCGAGCCAAAGGTGCCGCGACGGTCGCCGCGCTTCTCCCAGCCCGTGCCCTCAAAACCGGCAGAACCGATACCGCTAAACTCGATATCCTCAAACGGAATCTCGTTGAGAAAGCGCGAACGCGGGTTGGCGGAGGTCGAACCGTAGGTGCGACGCGTGGCCGCATAGGTCAAGAACAGGCGCTTGCGGGCACGCGTGATGGCGACGTAGGCCAGGCGACGCTCCTCCTCGAGCTTGCCCGGATCATCGCTGCCGCCAAAGTCGTGCACGTGCGGAAAGATACCCTCCTCCATGCCGGCCACGAACACCGCCGGAAACTCCAGGCCCTTGGCGGAGTGGATGGTCATCATGGTAATGGCATGCGTCTCGCCGGCCAGGGAATCCAAGTCGGAGCGCAAGGCCAGCCACTCCATGAGTGCCGGCAACGCCTTACAGGTGAGCGGACCGTAGGTACGCTCGATCTCGCCGGCATGCACGGCACCCGCCGACAGCTCCGTCGGCGCGGCATACGCGTTGCCTGCGATGGCGGCGGCCAGGGCATCCTGCGGAGACAGCGCCGGAGCGGCCAAGCCATCGAGCGGATTGGAGCCCGCGGCGTCACGGGCGCCGACGAGCGCCTCAAACGAGGATGCCGGGGCAGATGGCCCCGGTTCGGGCGCAGGCGCGCTCACCACGACGGGCTCGGGCTCGGCGCCGGCAGGCACGTCGGCAACACCGGCTGCGCGCAGCTCTTCTAGGCTCTCGAGCGTACCCTCGATATCCTCGTGCGTCTCCTCAAATTCGGCCGCAACGCCCAGAAATTCCTGGATGTTCTCGGCGCGGCTCTCAGATTCCATGGTGCCCTCGGCGCGAAACGCCTGCAGAAGGCCCGTCTTATCGACGATCATCTCGACAACGTCCTTGAGCTCGCCGTCCATACGGCGGCCCTCGCGCACCAGTGAGACAAAGCTCGACAGGCCGTTGCGTACCTTGGCGCTAAACATGCCGGTTTCGGCGCACGCGATCTCGCAAGCCTGGAAGAACGAGCAACGGTTGTCGCGTGCCAGCTGCTCGATCTTTTGGATTGAGGTGGAGCCAATGCCGCGGCGCGGTGTGTTGATGACGCGCTTGACGCTCATCTCGTCGGCCGGGTTCACGATCATCTTGAGGTAGGCCATGACGTCGCGAATCTCGGCACGGTCGAAGAATCGAGTGCCGCCCACGATCTTGTAGGGCACGCCCGCGCGCAGGAACATATCTTCGAGAATACGCGACTGGGCGTTGGTGCGATAAAACACGGCGATGTCGTCGTAACTCGTGCCTTTGGCATGCAGTTTCTCGATCTCACCGGCAATCCAGCGGCCCTCGTCGCGCTCGTCGCTCGCCTGGAAGGCCTGAATCTTCTCGCCATCGCCCTCGGCCGTAAACAGGCGCTTGTCCTTGCGCTGCGAGTTGTGGCGCACCACGGCGTTGGCGGCGTTTAGGATATGGCCCGTAGAGCGGTAGTTCTGCTCGAGCTTAACGGTCTTGCAGTTTTTAAAGTCCTGCTCAAAGTCCAAGATGTTGGTGATGTCGGCGCCACGCCAGCTGTAAATGGACTGGTCATCGTCGCCCACAACCATGAGGTTTTGGTACTTGGCGGCCAGAAGGTTGGCGATTTCGTACTGGACGTGGTTGGTGTCCTGATACTCGTCGACGCTAATGTAGCGGAAGCGTTCCTGGTACTTGTCGAGCACCTCGGGGCGGGTACGCAGCAGTTCGAGTGTGCGCACGAGCAAATCGTCGAAGTCCATCGCGTTGGCGGCGCGCAGGCGGCGCTCCAGCTCCAGGTAGACCTGCGCGGCCTTTTTGTCGTTGGGGCTATCGGCGGATTTGAGCATGTCCTCGGGGCCGATCATGGCGTTTTTGGCCGAACTGATCTTGCTGCGAATCATGTTGATGGGGAACTGCTTTTGCTCGATGCCGAGCGCCTGCATAATGTCACGCACCATGCGCTTTGAGTCATCGTCATCGTAGATGGTGAACTGACCGGTGTAACCCAGCAGGTCGGCGTCCTCGCGCAGCATGCGCACGCACATGGCGTGGAAGGTGCACACCCACATGCCGCGGGTACCGCTGGGAATGAGCGCCGTCAGACGCTCGCGCATCTCGGCCGCGGCTTTGTTGGTAAACGTGATGGCAAGAACCTGCCAAGGCTTAACACCCAGGTCGCCGAGCATATGCGCGATGCGGAAGGTCAGGACGCGAGTCTTGCCCGAGCCTGCGCCGGCGAGGACCAGCAACGGGCCCTCGGTGGTCAGGACGGCCTCGCGCTGGGCGGGATTAAGGCTGTCGATGTCGACGAGCGGCTTGACGGGCTTGGGTGCCGGCGCGGGAGCGTCGTAGATGTCGAGCGGAACGAGCTCGGGCTCCGGCGCAGCGGGGGCGGTGTATGCATCGAGCGGCACGGGTTCCGGCGCGGGCGGCACGGGTACCGCGGCGTTCTTTTCCCAGGGCAAGGGCTGGGTCATGGGCGACTCCTCATCTGACGGACGGCGCGCCTGCGGGCGACGCCATAGTTTGAGCCGTACCAGTATACCGAGCCGCGCGGACACCGATGCAAATCACACCACGACTCCGTGCGCAGCGCTCTGGCCGCCGCGCAGCGTCAACCAAGTTACAGGCCGAGCATAGGCTCCAGAACAAAGAAGTACGCGAGCACCACGATGCCCAGAATAATGCGGTAGACGCCAAAGCACTTAAAGTCGTGACGGCGAACGAAGCCCATGAGCCACTTGATGGCAATAAGCGAAACCACAAAGGCCACGACGCAGCCCACGCCCAGAATGGCAATCTCGTTGGTGCCAAACGTACCGCCCTTAACGAAGTACTTAACCAGCTTGAGCGCGCTCGCGCCAAACATAACGGGAATGGCCAGGAAAAACGTGAACTTGGACGCCACCGAGCGCGTGCAGCCCAGCAGCAGGCCGCCGATAATGGTAGAGCCGGAGCGTGATGTGCCCGGAATCAGCGAAAGCACCTGGAAGCAACCGATACCCAATGCGGTCTTCCAGCTCAGGTCCTCGAGCGTGGCGATGGATCCAAAGTCCAAATCCTCGTCATCGTCATTGTCTTCGGTAATATCCGCCGCAGGCGCCGCGAAGTGTGCACCGGCGGGACGCCCGCCCGCCACCACAGCACGCGAACCAAACGAATCGGCAAGAGCGGCGTTCTCGCGCTTACTCGCACGCCAGTTCTCAATCACGATAAACAACACGCCGTACACGATGAGCGCCAGCGCCACGACGGGAGCGTTATAGAAATGCTCCTCCATCCAGTCGTTGAGCGGCAGACCGATCGCCGCGGCGGGAATACAGCCAAGCACAATCTTGCCCCACAGCACCCAGGTGTCGCGACGACCCTCCTTGCCCTTGCTGGGCGAGAACGGATTTAAGTCGTAGAAGAACAGAACGCAGACGGCCAAAATGGCGCCAAGCTGAATCACGACCAGGAACATATTCCAGAATGTCTCGCTCACATTCATCTTGACGAACTCGTCCACCAAGATCATGTGGCCCGTCGACGAAACGGGCAGCCATTCGGTGATGCCCTCGACCAGGCCCATGAAGGCAGATTTTAGAAGCTCGATGATATCCAAAGGGACCCCCTCGTTTGTCACCCGCCGATAGTTGTTCTGCGGACGGTTGCGGGCGATGTCCCATTATCAACCGTTCGGCCGCGGCCGCGCCCACCCTTACCAAAAATCTCGCCCGTTCACAGAATTGCGAGCGGTCAAACCGAAATCCTTGGGTATAACTGCAACAAGCTAAAGTGTCCGGCGGCCAACACGTCGTCCGATGCACGAGCCCCGCGCCCGTGCGATAGACCAAGGAGGAAACCATGAACGAGGGCTATACCAAGGTATTTGTTTCACTCGACGGTACTGAGCAGCAGGATTTTGTGCTCACACGCGCTATCAAGGTCGCCGCAAACAATGGCGCCAAGCTGATCATCGGTCACGTCATCGATTCCACGGCGCTCGAGAGCGCCGGTTCCTATCCGGTCGATCTGGTCAACGGCCTGGAGGAGGCCTTTAAGAACTCCATCGCCAAGCAGCTCGAAGAGGCCAAGGCTAATCCCAACATTCCCGAGGTCGAAGTCATGATTCGCGCCGGCCGTATTCGCGAGACGCTCAAGGACGAGATGCTCGACGTGGTCAAGCCCGACCTGGTGCTCTGCGGCGCTCGTGGCCTTTCCTCGATCAAGTATGCGCTCCTGGGTTCGATTTCGACATTCCTGCTGCGCAACACCGACTGCGACATTCTGGTCGTGAAGTAGGTTCCTTCCCGCCGGCGCAAGGCCTGCGGGGTTATCACGCCGACGTCCTCGCCGCTTCGCGGCTGCGGGATGTCGGCTTAGATAACCCCTCCCGGCCTTGCGCCTTCGTCACCGTACTTCAGCGAGTTAGCTGAATAGAGAGATGGCGTGCCGCCCTGGTTGGGCGGCACATTTTTTTGGGTGATTTTTTTAGAGCCTCATAGCTATGTTCACGTTCGGGAACATAGCCATCCGCACCACAAGACGGCCCGACTACTCGAAGTATTGGAACTTGTTGGTCGAGAAAGCGAATGTTACGACAAAGCCTTCGCCGGAGTCGGATGCCGCGGTGACGTCGATGCCCATCTTGGAGCACAGGCGCGCCACCAGGTAGAGGCCGATGCCCGTTGCGCGCTTGGTGGTGCGGCCGTTATCGCCGGTAAAGCCCTTCTCGAACACGCGTGGCAGGTCAGCCGCGCTCACGCCGCAGCCGTTGTCCGCGACGGTAAGCTCGATGCGCTCGTTTGCCAGGCCCTCGTCCAGCAACGCACCCGAAAACACAATCTTCGCGCCGTCCTCACGCGCATATTTAATGCTGTTCTGAATGAGCTGGCCCAGAATAAACTCGAGCCATTTCTCGTCGGTGAACACCTCAAAGTCGAGGTTCTCGCACACCGGAGCCACGTGCGCCGCAATGAGCTCGCGCGCGTTGGCTTTAATCGCGCCCGTCACCAAGCTCTTGAGACCCCAGCGGCGAATTAGGTAGTCGCGCTCTACGACTTCCGAGCGCGCATAGTACAGCGCCTGATCGATATAGCGCTCCACGCGAGCCAGCTCGCGACCCAGGTCATCCACGCGCGACAGGTCGTCTTCGCTGCCGTCCAGGTTTTCTAAAATCAGATGAGCCGCCGCCAGGGGCAGCTTGGCCTCGTGGACCCAGCTCTCGATATAGTCGCGGTAGTCATCGGTCTGGCGCCGGCCTTCCGCCACCTCGTCGCAAGCGGCTTTGCCCACCCGGCGCAAGACCTCATATTCGAGCTCGCCCTCGGCATAGGTCGGGCATTGCACCATCTCCTGCACCCAAGCGGGGCTCCCCAGCTCCTCTGCCGCGCGCTCCAGCTGGCACAGAAAACGACGACGGCGCACGTACTCGATCACGATGCCCAGCATGCCAAAGATAAAGGACACACCGACCGCCACGACCACGATGGATGCCGGGGCGCCGGCGACCGTCAGTACAAAACAGCTCAGCAGCACGCCGCAGGTCCACACGGCAATGGGAAGCAGTGCATCTTTAAAGAACTTGGCAAACGACATAACCGGCTCCTAGACCGAATAGCCTTGGCCGCGATGCGTCGTCAAATACCCCTTGATGCCGATTTTTTCGAGCGTGGTGCGCAGGCGGTTGATATTGACGGTGAGCGTATTGTCGTCCACGAAGGCGTCGGAGTCCCACAGGTCCTGCATGATAGCCGAGCGCGAGACAATCTTGCCCGCGCGGCCCAAGAGCAGCGAGAGGATACGCAGCTCGTTTTTGGTGAGCTCGGTACTGTCGCCGGTTGCCGTATTGGTGACCATGGAGCGGGCGAGGTCGAGCTCCAGCCCCTTGTGGACGAGCGTGCTGCGATCGCCCGCCGCCGCGGTGCGGCGCAGCAACGCATTGATGTGCGCCACGAGCACACGGGCGCTGTAAGGCTTGGGAACAAAGTCGTCCGCGCCAAGCGTCATGGCCATGACCTCGTCGATCTCGGTCGTGCGCGACGTGAGGACGATGATAGGAACCTCGGATTCGTGGCGAACCTCGTGGCAGATATGTTGGCCGTCCTTGACGGGAAGCGTGAGGTCGAGCAACACCAGGTCGGGCGCGGCGGCAAGGATATCGCGCGAGACATGCTCAAACGATTCGCAGGCCTCGATTTCAAACCCGGCGCGGGCAAGGATGTCGACAAGCTCACGACGAATGCGCTCGTCGTCCTCAACGACATAGATCAGCGCCATGGATTCCGCTCCCCTCTTGGTTGTCTTGCCCCATTATGACCGCGGAGCCGCAGGTGCGTGCCTCGCGAGGCACCAAGGTGACAGAACTGTTCGCGAACGAAAGCGTTTGGCTCGCCCCTCGCTCGCAACGGGAGCGAGGATCAAATGATTATTAAATCCCCGTCCCAGGAAAATCATTTAGCGGCGGGCACGGAGCTTTTCGTAGCCTTCGGCAAAGAAGGCAACCGTAGCGGCGTCGGACTCGACGGCGTCCGTCTCGGCGGCAGGGACCACGCCGTGCTCGTCACTCACCAGGAACAGCGCGCCCTTGAGCTGCGCGGGAATGTCCACGCGCGTGACCGGGATGCCCTTGGTCTGGGCCAGCTGCTCGATAAGCGTTGCCGTGCCACACAGGCACTCGTCCGCCGGTGCCACAAAGACCAGCTCGCCGTTGTTGACGGCGGCGAGCAGCTCGGGCGCCACGCCGGTTTCGTCGGCCTCGGAGCGGGCCTCGGCGGAGCGGGCACGCAGCGCCTTGGCCGATGTATCGGCCAGCGGCTCGTACTCCCCCACCGTCATGGCGGCATTGCCGTTAACGTCGATCACCAGCATGAGCACGCCGTCGCGCGCGGTGTAATCGCCCTCGGCAAGCGACCACTCAACGTGCTGCTTGGCCCAGCTGAGCATGTTATGGGTAAGCGGCTCGCCCTGCACCAGGCGCTCGGACAGCGCACGAATGTGACGGTTGAGCATGGGCACCTTTTTGTTGGACATGCGCCAACGGCAGACAAGCGCGGGCTTGTCGAGCGTAAACTTCTCGACCGCCTCCTGATTGGCGCAAAAGTCCTCGTACGCACGCTGGTCCTCGGCATTGCCAAACAGCTCGGCATCATCCACAACGGCCATATCCAACCTTTCTCAAAAACATACACCGCACCGTTATACCCAAAAAAGCCGCCTGCACCAACCGGCACAGGCGGCAATAGATAGCTTTAGTTCGGGGCGAGCCAATACCGCTGGTGGAGCATAAGCCAGCGAGCCGGACCCAAGTGCCTCAGGTCGCCGCGAAAGAGGAGCGACGCGTACTTCTGTACGCGAGCGACGGTTTGAGCGGCGAGATGAGGTGCTTGGGGCCGGCACAGCGTCGAGCAGTTACGCGGTTTGGTAAAACCGCGTAACGATCATTAGTGGCGGAAGTGGCGGGCGCCCGTGAAGACCATTGCGATGCCATGCTCGTTGCAGGCCTGGATGCTCTCATCGTCGCGCTTGGAGCCGCCGGGCTGGATGATGCAGGTCACGCCGTGCTCAGCAAGCACGTCGACGTTGTCGCGGAACGGGAAGAACGCGTCGCTTGCGCAGGCAAAGCCGCCCTTCTCCACGCCCTCGCGCTCGCAGAAGTCCTCGGCGCGCTCGCAGGCAAGCAGTGCGGAGTCAACGCGGTTGGGCTGGCCCGGGCCCATGCCAATGCCGGCCTTACCCTTGGAGACCAGGATGGCGTTGGACTTGACGCCCTTGCAGACCTTCCAGGCAAACTCAAGCTCGGCCATCTCGGCATCGGTGGGCTTGCGGTCGGTGGGGAACGTAAAGGTCGCGGGATCCTCGATCACGTGGTCGACCTCCTGCACCAGCATGCCGCCGTCGATGGAGCGCAGCTCCACCTTGGCGCCGTGGTCCACGCCGCCGGTAGCCAGCACGCGCAGGTTGGGGCGCTTGGCCATGCGCTCGAGCGCCTCGGCGGTGTAGCTCGGGGCGATGATGACCTCGACGAACTGCTTGTTCTGATCGGCAAAGTGCTCAACCAGCTCAAAGGGAACCTCGCGGTTGCAGGCGATGATGCCGCCGAAAGCGCTCTTGGGATCGCAGGCAAAGGCGCGGTCGTAGGCAGCCGTGATGTCCTCGGCAACGGCGGAGCCGCAGGGGTTCTGATGCTTGAGGATCACGCAGGCAGGCTCGTCGAACTCGCGAACCAGGTTCCAAGCGGCATCGGCGTCCAAATAGTTGTTGTAGCTGAGCGGCTTGCCCTGAATCTGCTCGGAGCCCACGAGCGGGAACTGCGAGCTCGCGGAGTTCTCGCAGCCATCGGCAAAGCGGTAGACCGTAGCCTTCTGCTGAGGATTCTCGCCATAGCGCAGGTCGTCAACCTTCTCCAGCGAGACCTCGAGTTTGGCAGAGGTGTCCGCCACGTCGCTTGCCTGGGCAGCAAGCCAACGGGAGATAGCCGTGTCGTAGGCGGCGGTGGTCTGGTAGACCTTCACCTGCAGGCGACGACGGGTGGAAAGCGTGGTGCAGCCACCGGTCTCGCGCATCTCGGCCAGGACGGCATCATAGTCGGCCGGGTCGGAGATGACGGTAACGCTCGCGGCGTTCTTGGCGGCAGAGCGAAGCATGGAAGGGCCACCGATATCGATGTGCTCGATGGCATCCGCAAAGGTGACCTCGGGGTTGGCGACGGTCTTCTCGAACTCGTACAGGTTGACGACGACCAGGTCGATCAGCTTAATGCCGTGCTGAGCTGCCTCCTGCATGTGCTGCTCGGAATCGCGGCGAGCCAGCAGCGCGCCGTGAACCTTGGGGTGCAGCGTCTTGACGCGGCCGTCCATCATCTCGGGATAGCCCGTGAACTCCTCGATGGGGGTTACGGGAACGCCCGCGTCCTCGATGGCACGAGCCGTGCCGCCCGTAGAGATGATCTCGACGCCAAAGTCGTCAACCAGCGTCCGTGCGAAATCGACGACGCCCGTCTTATCGGTAACCGAGATCAACGCGCGTGCGATCTTCACATCAGATCCCATGCAGTCCTCCTGTCTGGTACGCCGCCGTGCTCTGTGAGTCGGTGATACGTCGATCTGCAGCGCTCGCGCAGCGGCATTGAAAATACTGATTCAATGTAGCGCATCGAGCGCATCGATGCACCCCGTAACGGGCGCATGTGCAGAAAAAGCTTGCGAGCGGGGGTTGCAGGAGCGCCACTGGGCACGGTGAGTTGATGGAACACAGGGGCACCATAATTAGATGCCAATGGCATGGTAGAACTGTGCTCGATATGCATCCGCAATAGAAAGAGGCACTATGGTCTCGCGGGTTCTCTACCGACCGTTTGATACCGAAGACTTCGACGCCATCGCGCTGATCTTGCAGCAGCTTTGGCATAACAATTCGGATAACGAAGAGTACAACCGCCTTGAGGCCGCGTGCGACCTCGCCTATTGCCTTTCTTCCTCGACGTTTTCGCAGGTCGCCGTAATCGACGGCCAGGCGCGCGGCATTGCACTCGCACGTGCGGGGCAAAGCAGCGGCGCCACCGTTAAGGAGTATTGGATGGATACCGAACGCGCATTGCTGTCGCAGATGCGTGAGCTGGAGCCCGATGCCTGTGCCGAGTATCTCTCGTTTGTGCGCGCCACCATTCGGACCAACAACCGCCTGCTCGAGAGCAGCCCGCTGCCGCATGACAACGAGGTCACGTTGCTTGCCGTGGATCGCGATGTCCACGGCCTGGGCGTTGGCTCGGTTCTGCTCGATGCCGCGGTCTCGCACCTGTCCTCGCGCGGAGCGTCGAGAGCGCACCTGTATACCGACTCCAACTGCTCGTGGAAGTTCTACGAGCTGCACGGCTTTAAGCGCACGGCCACGCACCGCGCCAACCGCGAAGAGCGCCGCCACGACATGCCGCGCGAAAGCTTCCTCTACGAACTCGACCTGACAGCCTAAAACCGGCAGTTAGGGACGTCCCCTTTGTGCCGGCGCCCCGGGACACTCCTTGGCAGCAACCACACCTAGTCGTTGGGGACGTTCTTAAATGACTAGTCGCCGGGGACAGTCTTGAACAAAAGAGTCACCGAAACCCTCGCTGGCATCACCCTATAGAGGATTCTGCAAATAGCGGTGGGCAAAAGTAAAAGATCGGCGCATTTTGGCCCATAAAAAGGGGATGGGCTTTCCCCGACGGCTGCCGAGAAAAGCCCATCCCATATTTTAGGACCGTTAGAACGTTCCGCCGCCGCCTCCGCCGACGCCGCCGCCCCCGCCGCCCGAGAAGCCACCACCGCCGCCGCCGCTCGAGCTATCGGAACTCGAAGCCAGCTCACGGATGCTCTCGTGATACACGCCATCGAACGAATCGAGCGGAGACTGGTTTCCGTAGTGATGGTAGTACCACCAGTAGCAGGGGTAATTGTCGTAGAAGCCGTCGGCCTCGCGCACCTCGGGCGGCACGGCCTCGGCAAGCTGACGCAGAACTTCCTTGGAAACGCCCAGCGCCGCACCCATCACCAGAAGTTTATTCCACAGCACCAGATCGCCGGGGACGGCTTCCTTTAGACGCGTGAAGTCCTCGAGCCAATGCTTGAGCGCCTTGCAGCGAGCCGCCACCTCGGCGCCCTCCGGCGTAAGGCGGCGGAACGTAAGGCCCACGCCAATACCCACCAGCACAATCGGCACCGAGATAACCGCGGCGACAATGTTCACCTGTGCGCCGTCGGTAAAGAAGATGGATCCCACGGGAACAAAGGCGATCAGAGTACCAAGAACCAGGCAAAACACCATTGCGACAATGCCGTCCGAGGCAACGTACTCGCTATCGGCCAGTTTGCCCTTAACGGTGCTCTGATAGTCCTTGAGCTTGTCGCCCACGGGCGTAGCGTGCTGCTTAACATAGTGTTGCAGCTCGTCAAACGTGCGCGAGCGATCGCCGTTCTCGTCGGGCTTAGCACCGGCAAAGAAAACCTTGAGCACCATGCGGTCAATGCCCTTGGCCGACCTCCAGCCCGCATCACTCACCGTCACACGATACGTCTGTTCCTCTTTTTCGCGATGGAGCAGGCCCTTCTTGCCCTTGGTCGCGATTGCCTCCTCTAACTTGATCACGCGATCGTCGGTGAGCTTCATGAGCGTGGCGATATATGCCTGATCGGGCACCTCGTTCCAGCTCATGAGGGCCGAAAGCACGGCGGGATGGTCGGCCGAGGGCACGTCGCGGAAGTATTCGTCCTGGAACAGCGGTTTGGGCTTGCGGCGGCGCAACTTGAGCACGACGATCGTGCCGGTAAAGGCCACCGCCGCGACAACGCTAACCACGGCAAGTGCATTGGCGATCATGCGGGCGTGAGCGCGGCGGGCGTTGGCCTCCTCGGCCCACGCCTTCTCCTCGCTCAGAATTGTCGACATGCGTTCCTTGCCCGAGGCGGCGAGCTGCGGCACCCAATCGCTGGGGAAGGCGATGCGCGCCTCGGCGAATTCACCCTGATGCACGCAGGGTATGGTATAGGTGACCATGGGCTCGTCCGCGTCGAGCGACACGTCGCCCGTGAGCGGACCGTGGCCCCATGCACGGAAGTTATCGCCCTTGACGGCCGCCGTTCCGGCAGCGGCATTTGCGAAGTAAACTTCCATCTCGACGTCATCGGAGTCCGCAGACCAGCCGTCGCCCACAAACTTCCAGTAAAGCTCGGCGGTATCGGACCAGTTCATAACCGCACCGGTCATGGTGTAGCTCACGTAATAGATCGCGCTGTCGCCGCTCTCGTGGGGGCTGAACACCTTGATCTTTACGCCGCCGTCGGACTGCTCAACCGTATAGACGCCGTTGTCGCCTTTGTTTGCATAGTCAACCCTGCTAAACGCGGCATCATCTTCCTCGACGCTCAGCACATCGACACCCGCCGTACCACCCTGCTGGTTGGTGCCCGTATTGATATCCCAATACACGCCGTTGATGTCGTCGTCGAAATCAAACTGGCGCCCCTCGACAACGGTCAGCGATCCATCGGCCTCAACCGTGGCACCGATATAGGTTTGGGTCATGGAATACCCGTCGGCACGTGCAACGGCGGGCAACGGCAACAACACGCACGCGACGAGTGCGCAAATGGAAGCAAATCGCGCAAGCAGGCAGCGCTGCCGACAAGCATTGGCAACGGGGGCGTTCATAGGCACATCCTTTGTCTGTAAAACCAACAGCGCCATTGTCCCACGTTTGCGGGTACACATGACGAACATCTAGGCGACCGGAGCGTCAAACGGGATGAAAGTCATGCCTGCCGCCAGCAGCTAATCATTGGGTAGTCATTGGGGACGTTCTTAAATGACTAGTCATGAGGGACACCCTTGGCATGGCCCGCGCCAGCAATAGATACCACTTCACAGCTCCGTCACAGGTGTAGCAGCTTTGTGTGGGCGTGGCACGCGCTGATTGAGCCGCCAGCCGAGGGGCATAAAGCAGTTGAGCGAAACCGGTTTGCCCCTTTGCCGTTCGCTCGAGGATCATGTCCCCCTTTTCCGCGGAAACCCCGGCAGTTGCGAAGAGCTGCCGGGGTTTCTGTTGTTTGAGGGGTTAAAGGGGCTGAGCTTGGGGCGGTAATCGAGGTGTTGAGTCGGTGCCCGCCGCGCACAACACGCAGCCTCGGCAACTCGCGAGCATCGACGACGCCCCCCACCTCACCCCGCGCTATACTCGTCCGCATGGATATCAACGCATGCAACATAGCAACACACGCCGTGGCCACGTCGACGGCGTCCAACAGCAAGCTCGCCCCCGCCCTCACGCCCGTCGTGGGCCGCTTTGCCCCATCGCCCTCGGGCCGCATGCACCTGGGCAACGTGTTCAGCTGCCTGTGCTCGTGGCTTTCGGCCCGAAGCCAAGGCGGCAGCATCGTGTTACGCATTGAGGATCTGGACGATCGCTGCAAGCGCCCGGAACTTGCCGCCCAATTGATTGACGACCTGGCCTGGCTGGGGCTTGAGTGGGACGAAGGCCCCTACTACCAGCACGATCGCCTGGACTTGTACGAGGACGCCTTGCGCCGGCTGAATGACGCCGACCTCACCTATCCCTGCTTTTGCACGCGTGCCGAGCTCCACGCCGCGAGCGCGCCGCATGCCAGCGACGGCACGCCCATCTACCGCGGCGCCTGCCGAGGCCTTTCTGCCGAGGAGGTTGCCCGCCGCAGTGCCCTGCGCGCTCCCGCCACGCGCCTGCGCGTGCCCGCCGTCGATGACCTCGCCGGCGACGTGATCGAATTCGTGGACCGCACGTACGGCGCCCAATGCGAGGCACTCGCCACCGAGTGCGGCGACTTTTTGGTGCGCCGCAGCGACGGCGTTTTTGCCTACCAGCTAGCCGTGGTGGTCGACGACGCTGCCATGGGCGTCACCGAGGTCGTGCGCGGATGCGATCTGCTGGGCTCTACGCCCCGCCAAATCTATCTGCAGCATCTGCTGGGACTTCCCACGCCGCACTACGCGCACATTCCGCTGCTCATGTCGCCGGACGGCCGCCGTCTATCCAAGCGCGACCGCGACCTGGACCTGGGCGAGCTACGCGCACGCTTTGGCACACCCGAGGCGCTGCTGGGCTGGCTCGCCGGGCAAACGGGCATCGCGCCGGACACCACGCCGCGCTCTGCCGAGCAGCTGGTCGAGCACTTTAGCTGGAATGTCATCCGCGCGCACCGCGAGAACATCGCTGTAACGGCCGAGTAGCCAAATACCTCGCCCCTACGCAACGTCCCAGGGCTGGAGTTCGTCGCCCAAGCGAACGATGCAGTCGTAGAGCACGGTATGGCGCTCGGCAGGGTTGGCATCCCGATGAAAATGCCCGTAGTACCAGCGCTTGTAGTCCAAGCGGTCTTCCAGCTCATCGAAAAATGCCGTAAGCCGATCAACGGCGGGGTAATTCCAGCCAGGCCCCGGATAGAGCGTGGGCGAAAGCATGCGCGTAGAGCAGGTATGGGTGACCACGTAGTCAACCTTCCAGCCCACGCTGTCGAGCTTTGTCCGCGCCTCCTCAAAGCTGCGCTCGTCCGGCAGCTCCTGTGGCCACCAGCTGGAATAGGGAATGCGGTATTCCTTATCCACGCTCGTGGCGCCGCCCATGGTAAAGATCGTTGAGCCGTCGAGCTCAAAAACCTCGCCGCGCGTCAGGCGCCGTATGGGAGAGGTATCCGACAGGCGTTGCGTCAGCCCGCCGTGCCACAGCTCCATGGGACGCTCCGCCCAGTGATCGAAACGCTCGTGATTGCCGTCGACGAACAGCACGGTATAGGGACGCGATTCCAGCCAGGCGATATCGATGCATTCCTCGGCAGAGAAATCCCACGGAAAGCCAAAGTCGCCCGCGACAATCAGATAGTCATCGCTCGTCAGACTATCCCCAAGATCCCAGTCGCGCAGCTTTTGCATGTCGAGGCCGCCGTGAATATCGCCCGTCACATAGACCGTCATCGGATTACCACTTCCCTGCAAGTCGCTAGCCCACATTCTGCACGATCACTAAGCCAATCGTTCCAGCCCTTCCATCCCTTAGGGCTTACCCCTCGTTCTTCCATCCAAACGGGTCAAGCACCCAAAAAACCAGATCGAGCACGCCGCCGGTCATCATAGCGCCGGCAAGGGCCATGCAAACGCGCAGAGAGATGGCGCTTCGGAGCACGTCGAATGGTCCCAGAACAGCCAACAGCGCGACCGCTGCGCCGACCACGCACAGCGCGAGGCACGGCCCCGCGTCCTTGACGCACTTCTTTGCGAGATGCTTGGTGTTGTCACTCATCAATATCGGACTCCTTAGAGGGCCGTTGTTTGGGCACATGCCGCCGCGGCAGAGCAGGGCGGCAGGGTAAGTGTCACATGCCGTGCGGACATCAATGGAGAAACCGCCTGCTCGACCAACCCTTGACGCCGTTTTGCACCGGCACCCCATCCCCCGCTATCGAGGTCTAATACTTTTCCGCGAAGTGAACGTCTGTTTTAGGACCCCTGAAGCATCCACATTTTTCGTCGGCAAAATCGCAGGATTTCAGCATCGAAACCGCAGGAAACGGCACCTCTAAAGTGTCGATGCTTCGGGGGTCCGTTTTAGCTCGTTCACTTCTCGGGAAAAGTATTAGGCCTTGATTCTTTGCTGCCCCGAGGGCGCGCCGCTTCCTTCTCTGGAACCCTCACTAGCACTGGCACCCCTAGCCGCTACGACCGCAGGCATGCCTATAATGAGACATGTTTCCTGATGAGAAAGGAATCCAGATATGGACGAAGCCAAGCTCGCCGATTTGAACGATATCAGGGATTTTTTCGACCGCGTCGGCACTATATGCAAAAACGCGTCTTCCACCGGAGAGTTCTATACCAATCCAATAGACGTCAAGGACTTTATTGAATGGTGCAACGATCCTTGCAATAACATTTCCGAAAACAGTCCTCATAGTGACCAAGCCTATCAGCTGGGCGACACCGTACGTGAGCTAAATAAACTTAAGGAAAATAAGCTTAAAGAAATGGAATCTGCCCTTAAAGAAGACAGATGGGATGAATGGTACGAAGACAACAGCATAAAGGCATCAGCAGACGATGCTGTTTTCTACCTTGCGCTTAAGTGCCACACCGACGATCAGCGACATTACCACTTTTGCTTTGACAAAGATGCGGTTGCTGAACTCGACGCCTTTGACCCCTTTACCGAAGACGAGAATGGTAAAACAGTTTTAGATCAGCAGTGGCACGTACTCATCTCCCTGCTCGCCTACCTCGATGTCGCCCACGCCTTAGGCAACGAACAGCACGAATATCATTGCCTTTATCGGTATATTAAAAAATTGGACAAGATAGATTTGAATGCAGCAGAGCTGCAGTTTTACTGCGTTATCTCTGTCAAACCCGAATACTGCGGCATCTCTATCAAACCCGAACTTCGCTTAAATACAAAGGAAGGAAAGCGGGTCAGAAAATATCCTTCTGGAAGAATGAATGAATGGCTTAATAGATCATTGCGTTAATAGAAAGGCAAATAATCGCCCTCCAACCTACTCCAGTCCTTGCCCGCTGTACTTCCCTGTCTCCGAGTCGTAGTCCAGCACGACGACCTCGCCGTGCTGGACTACGTTCCCGTCAATGTAGAAATGGCTGGCCCCGTCATGCCAGATGCCGCGATAGCCCGCAATGCCCGAAACAGCCTCGGTGTTGATATGCCCGGCGATAACATCCAGATAGAACTCACGCCCCACGTAATCGGGCGGCATCATGGTTAGCGACTCGACAGCCGTGCCAAGCTTCCAATCCTCCCCGGCTTCCTCGTCAACGCCGGCGTGCACAAAGACCTGGCCGAAGGGGCTCTCGTAAAAGTAAGGGAGTTTGCGAACCCACGCGATTATGTCCGCGTGCTCGGCCTTTATGCGCTCAACCGTAAAGGCGTAGGCCTCCTCGAACTCCCTGAGCCTCAAAAGGTGCTTAACGTGCTTGAATGCCTCGGCGTCTAAGAAGCTCTTGGCCGTTGCCAGATTGCTGTCGGCAAGTATCCATGCCTGCGTGAAATTGGGGTCCTTCACCTCGTCAATGTACTCGAGGAACATCTCCTCGTGGTTGCCGCGCAGCGCCACGACGCGATCGCCGTACCGCTTTTGCAGGTCCATGATGAGCTCGAAGACCCCGAGCGAATCGGGGCCTCGGTCGCAGTAATCGCCAAGCAAAACCAGCTTGGAATCCTCGGCATCGAGGTCGACGGTGGAAAGCGACGTTTTAAAGGCGTCCAAGCATCCGTGAATGTCACTCATAGCGTAGATATGCACGTATGGCCTCCTGTTTGCGTCAGGGTCCCGCTCGTTTGAGCCATGCGGCGCGGCGGCCCCTCTGATTTCGCGGGCGCCGGTCAACCTTGTCCTGTCACGCCCCTCAACATGGTTAAAAGTATATCTCGCCGTGCGGACACAAATTTACGCCTGGGCTCTAGCCGCTCAGTCTGCGCTTGCCTCAAAGCCTGCCTGCGCCCACAGCACCCAAAAACTCATCCAACATTAATCTTGGCTCAAGAATCGCTTAATCTATAACCTGCACTATAAAGTTCGACCAAGGGCGGGGCGGCGTCGCGCAACGCAGACCGCCGAACGCAACGCTCGCGCCCGGGCAGATCGCCTGGCGTCGCGCCCATCGAACGAAAGGACAGGTCATGGACGACCTCGAAAAAGTTGAAACCATCCGCACCAAGTGCAACGTGAGCTACACCGATGCCAAGGCCGCGCTCGACGCCGCCGACGGCAACGTTTTGGACGCCATCATTTGGCTCGAGTCGCAAGGCAAGACCCAGACCACATCGGCGCACGCCGCCACCGAATCCGAGCCGGTCGATGAACCCTCGGCCGAGATGGTCGCCGCGCAGGCAGCCTACGAGAAGTCGAGCGAAAAGACTGACTTTTCCAAGAAGATGGACAGCGTGTGGGAGTACCTCAAAAAGCTCTTCCGCCTGAGCCTGGACACCAAGTTTATCGCCACGCGCCGCGACGCCATCATCCTCAACATTCCCATTCTGATCCCCATCGTCGCCCTGTTTGCCTGGGGCGCCACGATATGGCTCATGCTGATTGGCCTATTCTTTGGCATGCGCTACCGCATCGATAGCGACGGCGACGTGCCCGGCAGCATCAACAACCTTATGAATCACGCCGCCGACGCCGCGGACGACATCAAGCAAAACCTGAACGACGACAAGTAATCGCAGACGGGGACACGCATGACACAGATCCTGATCGTAGAGGACGAGGAGAAAATCGCCCGCTTTGTGACGCTCGAGCTGGAGCACGAGGGCTACCAGGTGGAGCACGCCGCCGACGGCCGCACCGCCGTGGACTTGGCGCTGGAGCGCGACTACGATCTGATTCTGCTCGATGTGCTGTTACCGCAGCTCAACGGCATGGAGGTCTTGCGGCGTGTCCGCAAGCACAAGGATGTGCCGGTGATTATGGTCACCGCGCGCGATGCCGTGATGGACAAGGTGGCCGGCCTCGATGCCGGTGCCGACGACTACTTGACCAAGCCGTTTGCGATTGAGGAGCTGTTCGCACGGATTCGCGTGGCGCTGAAGCGCGCGGAGGCCGTGCGGGCGGCTTCGGGCGTTGGCGGCGCCGGCGCTGGGGCGGGCATGGAGGGCGGCGCGGGCGGCGATGCCGCTGCGGTGTCCCCGGTCAGTGAGTCGACCAAGGCTTCCGTCGCGCCCTCCCCCGCCGCGCTCACCGTGGGCTCGGTCGTGCTCGACCCCGACCGCCGCGAAGTCACGGTCGGCGGCTCGCCCATCGCGCTCACGGCCCGCGAGTTCGACGTTCTCGCCCTGCTTATGACACATGCCGAAACCGTGCTCACACGCGAGCGCATCGCGCACGAGGCGCTGGGCTACGAATACGTGGGCGACACCAACAACGTCGACGTGCACATCGCGCACCTGCGTGCCAAGATCGAGGACGCCGGCGGCGCCCGCATCATCCAGACCGTGCGCGGGGTGGGCTATGTCTGCCGTGCGTAACGCCGAGGCCAAGCGTGTCACCTCCATCGCCCGCGCCATCAACTGGAGCTATATATGGCGCCGCCTGATGAGCTACGTCTGGCTCGATCTGCTGCTGATGGTGATTGCAGCGGCGATCCTCGTCTATGGATACAACCAGACGCTGCCCGACAGCGCGTTTACCGCAGGATGGATCCCCGGCGCCACTGTTCAAGGCATGTCGCTGAAGCCCGCGCGCGACTGGGACCTGACAACGCTCACCTATACTGTCGAGCTTGCGCGTACCACCAAGACTTTCCCTCTCGCGCAGGACCTCGTCGCGCTATGGCCTCTCTACCTTGTCGTTGTGGGTTGGCAGGTCATCAGCGTGCTCAACATGCTCGGCGGCGCAAGGCACGTGCGTCGCACCATGGCACCGCTCAACGACTTGGCCCTGCGCGTGGACGAACTCGGCCGCATGCAACTCTCCGGCGGCAAGATGGAAACACTGGAGCAGGCCATCGAGCGCGCGAGTGTCGACTCGCCGAGCGTCACCACCGGCGACGCCGACCTGGCAAGCATCGAGGTCGCGCTCAACCGGCTGCTGCGCCAGATGCAAGAGGCCAAGCTGCAGCAGATGCGCTTTGTCAACGATGCAAGCCACGAGCTGCGCACGCCCATCGCGGTGATTCAGGGCTACGTAAACATGCTCGACCGCTGGGGCAAAGACGACCCGGACGTGCTGGCGGAATCCATCGCGTCCCTCAAGGCCGAAAGCGAGCATATGCAGGAACTCGTGGAGCAGCTGCTGTTTTTGGCACGCGGCGATGCCGGGCGCACGGTCCTGCGGCGTGCGCATACCAACCTGGCCGCACTGGTCGGCGAGGTGTGCGAGGAATCGCAGATGATCGACGCCGCGCACACGTATCGGCTGGCTTTTGACGCTGCATTTGCCAACGATCCGCGCTGCGACGCACCTGTCGACGTGGCGCTTGTGAAGCAGGCTCTGCGCGTGATCGTGCAGAACGCCGCCAAGTATTCGAACGCGGGAACGACCGTCACGTTTGCCATAACTCCCGATACGGGCACGGGCGCGATCGACATAAGTGTTGAGGACGAGGGTATCGGCATGAACCAGGAGTCCGCAGCTCACGCGTTTGAACGGTTCTACCGCGCCGACAACGCACGCGATGCCGGCGCGCAGGGTTCGGGCCTGGGGCTTGCCATTGCTAAGTGGATTGTCGATAGCCATGGCGGTGCCATTGGCGTGACCTCGGTCGAGGGCGTCGGCAGCCGCTTTACGATTCGCCTGCCACGGTAGGAAGCCCCCTCGTGAATCGAGGTCTAATACTTTTCCAGAGAAGTGAACGAGCGTATTTGGACCCCTGAAGCATCCACATTTTTCGACGGGAAAGTCGCAGGATTCCAGCATCAAAACCGCAGGAAACGGTACCCTCAAAGTGTCGATGCTTCGGGGGTCCAATTCTGCTCGTTCACTTCTCGGGAAAAGTATTAGACCCCGATTTCATGTCCCCTCAAAAGGTCGACCCCTCGGCATAAAAAAGGATAGGGCCATGCGGCCCTATCCCTTTTTTCGTTATAGCAGCTTGCGCGCTACTCGCGACACAGGTGCACGGCGAAGCCGGCGAACTCGCGCTTAAAGTACACAAGCTTGGTGCCGCCGTCGGGCAGCAGCACGCGCGACTCCTCGTTGACCTCGAGCCCGTGCTCGGCAAACCACTTCTCGGCAGCATCGATGTCGTTGACGGCAAAGCCTATGTGGCCCTTGGCGCCACGACCGTTCTGCTTCATGATCTCGACCAGCGAGTCGTTAAAGTACGAAATCGGGGTCTCGCTGACGGGCAGGCCCATCATCGTCGAGAACAGCTCCGCGATCTCCAGGGCGTTTGCCGGGTCGGTGGCGTTAATGCCCACATGGGCAACGCGCATGCCAAAGAGCTCGACCGGGTTGGCGTTCTGCTCGTTCATACAGGCAGCGTCTACTGAGCCATGACGTCGAGAACGGCCTTCTCGGCAGCGACGCGGTTCATGCCGGTCATAAAGGGCACGCCGCTCACGTACGGGCAGGTGAGGCCCTCGGGGGCAACGGTGGTGGCGATCAGCAGGTCGGCGCCCTCGTCGCAAGCGTCCTTGGCCTCGGAAATGGCGCACTGCACGATCTCATACTTGCCGGCGTAACCGTTGGCGTCGAGCATGGTGGCGACCTTCTGGGCAACGAGCGTGGAAGTAGCAGCGCCAGCACCGCAAGCCAAAACGATCTTCTTCATAGGTAATGTCTCCCTTCATGGTTTACTTTAGGTAAGTGTACCGCAGCGAGCGATGGCGCTCGGCCTCGATGCACTTTTGTGCCAGTTTGCTTGCACGCTGCGTATAATACATCTAGTACGTTTTGTCATACCGCTTGTTTTACGAGCGACCGAGGAGCTCAATATGCCCGATTCCCGCACACTCTGGACCGTCGTCGTTGTCATCTGTATCGTCGTGTCGCTGCTCTTTAGCATCAAAAAACGCACCACGTTTAAACGCCTGCAGCGGCTCATGGCCGCCAAACAGTGGGACGAGTTCGATCGTTTGCTCGACGGCAAACTCACCAGCATGCTGTACCCGCGCTACAACCGCGACTACCTGCGCCTGAACTCCTATCTGCTGCGCGAGGACCACGAGCGCGCCGACGAGATGTTTGACCTGCTGCTGGGGCTCAACCTGCCCAAGATGCAGCGCGTCGATCTGGTGATCAAGGCCTTTAACTACTACGTTGGCCAGGAGGACCGCAAAAAGTCCAAGGAGCTGCTGCACGAGATCAAGGGCTTTGAGGGTGGCCAAGCCGAGGCAGTCGCGCACGAATGCCAGCTGATGTACGACACGATGATCCTCAAGCGCCACAACGACATTCCCGAGCTGGAGCGCATGCTCGAGGATGTCGGCAACGACCCGGTCAAGCGCTGCCGACTGGAGTACCTGCTGGCCCTGCAGTACCAAAACAAGGGCGATGAGGCAAAGTTCCAAGAGTTCCTCGAGAAGTCGGGCCAACACTCGATGGCCGTCAACGCGTAACGGACGGCTTGTGCTAGACTTCTAATCTTACGGGGGCGTGGCGGAATTGGCATACGCAGGAGACTTAAAATCTCTCGCCGCAAGGATTGTGGGTTCGAGTCCCACCGCCCCTACCATATGAAGCTTTCGAGCCCGTATCCCCAAGGGATGCGGGCTCGTTTCTTTTGAACGCCGATGGGGCTCGAACCCGCGAGGGGGCGAGCGTCAAGCGGACGCGCAGCGTCCGCAGCGAGCCGGCGAGGGCGCCGGCTGCCCCGCACTTCTGAAAAGTAGCTCATTTGGGACGGGGCTTTTTTAGCTACTTTTGCCACTCCACCCACCCAATGAGTTTTCTGGGACGGGGATTAAAAAATCATTAGGTACACAATGATTTTTTAATCCCCGTCCCAGAAAACTCATTCGCAAAAAGGCTCGAGCGGGCGATACTCCCACATTTTTCGATGGGAAAACGTGGTTGTCTCGCACATTTTTCGATGGAAAAACGTAGTTGTTTCCCACATTTTCCAAGGGAAATGCGCATATGGCCTTATATCATCCTTCGCCTTGGCGAGCGCGCTCTGCGTTCGGCGCAGCCCCTCCATAAGCGGTCGTTCGTGTTCTGCGGGGTCTGTGGCGTCGGCGAAGTCGAAATGAAACGCAATGCTTTCCTGCGTCGATGCCGCTTTCGGATTGTCGTTCATGTTCGCCCCCCTCGCCATCAGCCGACTTGTCTGGTTAGGGGCGGTTTTGCACCATGCGACAGCCCCATACATCTGCCTTATCCGAGAGTCCAGCAGTCAGAAGGGGAGCCTTTTGCGGCGCGGGATCAACGCAGGTCATCGCAACGCCAAAGCCCGATGTCATTCTGAAAACTCGATGCGCTTGTCGCACACTTCAAGCGCTGCAGGACGATGGGTTACCGCGATAACGGTCTTGTCCGTCAAAGCGCTCAGGTTCTGCAGAACGCGCCGTTCCGTATCGGGGTCTAGCGAACAGGTCGCCTCGTCCAATAGGAGCACGGGCCTATTGCTGAAAACCGCACGGGCTATGGCCAGGCGCTGAACCTGCCCCTCCGATAAGCCGCCACCGCTTTCGCCCAACTGCGAATCAAGCCCCTCGGGCATCTCCCGCACAAAATCGGCGCATGCGATACGCAACGCATCCCACATGCGCAAATCGCAGGAGGCTCCTTCCGTATCGCCGAAGGCGACCGCTTCGCGCACCGTACCGCCCATAAGGTGGTTACCCTGGGGCACATAAGAGAAAAGGGAACGCCAGCGCGCCGTCAGAGGCTGGCGGGACCCGTCCGCAAGCAGCACGCAGCACTCACCCGTTTCGCAAGGGCAAAACGCCATCATCGCCTTCAGCGTGGTTGACTTTCCGCAGCCGCTCGGACCGGTGAACGCAACGAACTCGCCTCGCCCGATGTTCATGTCGGGGCAACGAATCGCCCGCGGGCCGCAGGCGTCGGCGACATTGGACGTCTCGGAGCCGTATCGGCATGACACCCCACGCAGCTCCAGGCCGGCAAAACCCGTCGCGTCCGCTGCGGGTCCCTCCTCCGAATCGGCAACGCCATCATAAGGCAGCGCTTCGGCATCCATCAGACGCTCGGCACTGGCCGTCATAGCGAAATACCGCGGAATGCAACCCGAGATGTTAGCCAACGGGCCCTGTACCTGACCGACAAGCTGCAACGCCGCCACGAACGTACCGTAGCTCACCGAGCCTCCGAGGATCCCGTATGCACAATAGGCGGCAGCCACCAGATACGCGCCGCTCATGGCCAATCCAAATCCGATGTTGCACAAATTGGAGAATCGAATACGCCGCATGCATGCAGCCCGATAGTCTTCCAACAGCGCAGCAGCGCCGCGCTCGGCGAAACCTTCCCTCTGGAAGCTTTTCACGACAAGCAGGCTGTTAAGGCACTCGATAAGATGGGAACGTGCGCATCCATCGGTTTCGCGGATGCACTTGTGAAGGCGTTTGAGCACGCGACGAAAGCCCAACGTGAACCCAGCGAGCACGATTCCCGCGGGAATGAGCATCCAAGCGATTTGAGGGACCATGACAACAAGCAGCGCAAGCGCTCCGACAAGCCGGGCAAGCATACCCGCCGCAGAAGGCACAACCGTAGTGGCGTTGGATGCCACGATACGCGCATCATCGGTCAGGCGGCTCATCAATTCGCCGGTGTGGACAGCCTGCACGCTGGAAAGCTCGGCATGCAACACTTTGTCGAGGAATCTTAGCCTAAGGATATTCTGGAACATCGTGCGCGCACGTTCCTGCAGAAAGCGATACAGAGCCTGCAGCGCGATCAACGCAGCCGAAACGGCCGCGAACACGACAACGCTGAGGCGAAGCGCATCAGAAGCGCCGCCAACCGCAGCATTGACCAGGTCGCGCATCACCCATGCGGTGTAGACGCCGCCACCGGCGATGACCACTTCAAGTCCGACAAGGGCGGCAACCATCCAGAGTCGGCTCCCTAAAACGCGAATCATCCAGGGAACGGCATGCAGCTTGGAACCGGAATCCACGAGACTGGCCTCCTTGCGGGAAACACGATGTGAAGGGAGCCCCGATCCCGCAGTCGAAGCGCCCTTCGCGATTAAGGACACAGGGTCGGGCGCCGCGCAGCAAGGGGCACTTTGCCGTTTGCCCCTCCGAATCGGCGCATCTCTACCGCCCGAGAGGCGTAGCCTACTCCGAGGCGATCCCCGCCTTCACAAGCGCCTGCAGGAAGGTGTCGACATCGGCGGCCGCGCGCGGCTCGTCCACATCGTACGATTCGACCACGCGCGCAACGATCTGGTCGCGTGACAAGCCCTCCTCGATACCGCGCCATACGATCGCGGCGGTGTCGTTAAGCTTCACGATGCCGCTGAACTCCGCAGCCGCCGCCCCCGTTGCGACGGCAACCCATTGACCGCCTACTTCCTGGATAACGAAGCCTTTCTTGATGTTCATGGCTAACTCCCTTCATGCCGTTTCCCTATTGCTTGCGAACAACCTTTGCATATGACTGCCCGGTCATGGCCTCGAACGAGGTTTTGACAGCGGTTTCCGATATATCGCACCCCATTGCCCACACAGGCACTTCGGCGAGCACCCGATCGATGCATCTCAAGACCGTCAATGCGCCAATAGGGCTTTTGCGCGGTATATAGCATTGCCTTACGATGGTTTCCGAGGCATCTGCTGGAGCCAAGCGCTCGATGGAGCAAGTTGGTGCCTGGCGAAGCACGCAGATGCCCGCAAGCGGGGCGTGCCCGTTATAGCCCCAACCCTCCTTGCCCGTCCACGGACATCCGTAGACCATGGGTTCCCCACACTCGGGGACGTATAGGAACGGCTTGTCCCCGCAGAGAATCTTCGCCCCCTGGTCGCCAAGGTATCGCATCCATAGCCGTGCGTGCGTTGACTTGCCGGTGCCGCTGCGTGCGGTGAAGGCGAATGCGCGTCCTTCGTACTCGACCACACAAGAATGGAACACCACGCGGCGCAACGGAGCAACCTTCTCGGCGATCAGCCGATGCACGGTGCAAAGCTCAACGTAGGGATCGGGGTGTTCTGGGGCCATCGCCCTATCGAATGCCAGATCGTCATCGCTAGCCCTTACGGTAAACAAGGGCTCATCGTCCGCGTGCTCCTCTAGATACGGCTCGCCAACCTGTTCGAGCAAGCCGAAACGAGAAGCCACCTGCACCGGAACGCCCGCGAGCCTAAACCTCAAAAGACGCTCGCTACCTTCGCTTTGCGTCATGACCTACCCCTTCCTCGCTTCCGCTGATTCCAACGTCTTGATAGTCTGGGAAACGCGCGCTTGAGCGTCCGTTTTGCCCGCATGGCCAGCCGACGCCTTGTGATACGGTAGCGTTCGCCCCGGCGCAGCTTGCTTACATAAGCAAGGTAATCGGGATCGTCGACCGAGCACATCTTGCCATCGCGCACGAACGAGACCAGGACGCCGAGCACGTCTTCGAACGGGACATCGCGTTCATAGGTGACGCAATTGTCGCCAAGGATAACGTAGCCCGCGGGGCCCACCCCCACGATGCGATGCAGCACGTACCTATCAGCCGCCTGGTAATACAGCACCACATCGTTCTCGTGGAAACGCTCGCCGGGCTTCGCCGCCCTGATGGTCACAAGGTCGCGACCCTGCCGCAGCATAGGCTCCATGGACACGCCGCGCGTGCGGTACACGAGCACGCCGTCGCGGGCGAGCACTTCCTTGAATGTGCTTTTGGTTACGGGAACCGCTTCGTTATCAGCGATCATACAGCCCCATCTGCGAACCGAGGTTGCGGCGGCGGGCGGTTTCCTCCATATCGAAACGCACGCTACCCGCGATGTCCTTGCGCGTCAAAATCACGCGAACGCACCGCCCTGCTTGGTACACCCAGGCGAAAGGACGCAGCAGCGCATGCTTGCGCGCGGCTTTCCAGTTGCATACGCCGCCTCTTTGGAGATACCTGAAAAAGCCGACGGGGCCTCGGATTCCCGATAGCGCTGTAGCACCGGTCTTGCCCTTGATCTTCTTACCGAAATTACCCAGCAGCATCACATGCTCGAGCAGGTCGGCACAAACAGCGGGCTCCACCTCGGCGCACCATTCGAAGCCCTCCTCGGGAAGGCCCAGGTATATCTGGCAGAAACGCGTGAGGCACTTTGCCGTGCGCTTAACACGTTCATCGCCCAAAAGCTCGGAAAACTCCGTCCAGCCATCATGGGCGAGATATGCCTTCGCAAACAGCATCCAGTCAATCACCTGGCGGAAGCCCAAACCCCCAAGCGCCAGGTGCTTGCGCGCATGAAGCAGCAAAACGACGCCGTTGACCATGGGGGGGGACACAGGGAAGCTGTGCCCCTGCACGCAGGCTGCTTCCGTGTGTCCGAGCGCCTCCTGGAACAGGGCCTTCAAACCAGGTGTGCCCTGGGGAATGCCGTTTGGCTCCCAATGAAGCTCCAAGTGCACGCCATCCTTGTCCAACCCTACGTGGTGATCGCAAACGCCGTCGTATTCCTTGTCCTCAAAACCTGCGGCCACCAACGCAGCGCGGGCGCGCTTAAAATCGGCAGGAGACACCATGAAGTCGATGTCGCCATAGGAGCGCAAACCCGGATCAGGATACAGCATACCCGCCGCCGCGCCTTTTAGGATGACGGTCGGGATACCCTTTGCCTCCAAAACGGAAAGCATCTCATCCTGCACGTTAAGCAAATGCCCAAACAAGGCACGACGACCTAGATCGTGGTTGAGCCAGGCGGCGGCAAGCGCGTTGTCGGCACAGGCGTCAAGCAGCCCGCCCGGCAACAACGCAAACCCGGGGATGGCCTGGGCCTGCAACTCGGCATACACAACCGAAGGCTCAAGGCCTTCCGGCAACTTCAGCGACCCGTCTTCGGAGAACGCCGAACGAATGATTTGGCAAACGGTACTTTCAAGCAATGTCGTCGTCTTTCCGATCTGTTCAGATAGCCCGCAATGGCAGCGGGGATTCCCATGGTAACCGCCCCGTCAGCATATCGGAACAACCCATAGCCGGCATATTACTCCCATCTGGTGGGGATGGTACTGGCAAGCGCAACGGAATATGCCACATGGCCCCAGGCGGAAAGTTATCGTTCACGAATCCGATAAATGCTATCATAGCATAGCATATTTAGAGATTTCCGCATGTCAGACCCCTTGTTGACTGCCAGTCATCATAGAATTAGACTGAAAATCGCATTGCAAAATTACAGGAGGAAAGGAGGCCTGCAAATGTCTGAGAATCAGTACGATGCGCCTGCTATGGAGGTCGTGGAATTCGGTAAGGACGATGCCATCTGCACTAGCGGCTTTGGCTGGGAGGAGGAGGAGGGACCTTTTGGATAAAATTGTCTGTGTAAGTCTCGCGACCCGGGATTCCGATCCCGAGGAACGGAGGCACGCATGGTGAACTGCATCCCAAAACTTGGACGGCTTAAATAAAGACTACGCCGCGAAGGACTGGCTCCGGAACTCCTCCGGGGTCAGTCCTTTCAGTTTAACCCGCCTTCGCCTCGTGTCCCAATGGTCGACGTACGCGGCCTGGCGGGCGGCGTGATCAGCCGAAGGGGAAGCGGGGCGCCGGGCGTCCGGATGCGTCATGCCGAAATGGCGCGAAGCACGCGGTTGACAAAACTATAGAGACACGTCCCAGAAAACTCATTCGCGGAAAGTCTCGAGTGGGCGATGCAGCTAAAAAGCCCCATCCCAAAAAGCCTACTCTTGGAAGGCGCTGAGGCTGGGGGTCCAGGCGATGGTGGGGGTCGCGCCGTCGAGAACCTCGTTGATGGTGGCGGCCATTCCGGCGAGCAGGCTGTTCTCGCTTACAGTGAGCGCGTCGTAGCCGCCGGCTCGCATGAGCTCGCGAATCACCACAGCACCAGCCAAGATCACGCCCGCACGCTTGGGTTGCACGCCTGGCAACGCGGCGATGCCCGCGACATCCAGCGAGGACATGCGCTCGATAGCGGCCGAAACCTGGTCCAACGAAAGCTCGCGCAGGTGCACAAAACTCGAATCATACGGCTCCAGCTCGTGAACGAGCGCAACGAGCGTGGTGACGGTGCCACCCACCGCGACCAGGCACTCGGCTCGCTCAAAGTCGACAGGCAAGCTCTTAAAGTAGCCTGCAAACTGCTCGTTTGCCCACGCGCCAGCGGCGGCAAGCTCGCTGCCCGTTGGCGGCAGCGCCGAGAAAAACCGCTCCGTCACGCGGCGACAGCCGATGTCCAGCGAGCGCGTTCCCTCCAGCGCAAAGACCCCACGCTCCGGCGCATAGACGCCCGTCGCGAGCTCCGTGGATCCGCCACCCGAATCGGCAACAATGATGCGCTCGCCGGCAAAGTCGTGCGCCACGCCAAAAAACGTCAGGCGCGCCTCGACCTCGCCCGGAATCACCTGCGGCTCGAGCCCCAGCTCGCGCAGGCCGTCCAGCAGCAGCGCGGCATTGGACGCATCGCGCGCGGCGCTCGTGCACGTGGTGCAGATGCACGCGGCCCCAAAGGCACGGGCCTCGTCCACAAACATTCGGCACGCAGCGAGCACGCGCCCAACGGCCGCCTCACAAAAGCGCCCCGTTGCGTCCACGCCCTCGCCCAAGTCGGTAATCTCGGTATGCTTGGACGATTCCACGATCGCCCCGTCCTCGACCTGGGCCAGCACCAGTCGCGACGACACCGTTCCCAGGTCAATCGCCGCCACCTTATATCGTTTGCAATTCGTCATTGCGGCCCCCCTCCGGGCGC
This sequence comes from Collinsella sp. Sow4_E3, assembly GCF_052116285.1. Classification (NCBI taxonomy): domain Bacteria; kingdom Bacillati; phylum Actinomycetota; class Coriobacteriia; order Coriobacteriales; family Coriobacteriaceae; genus Collinsella; species Collinsella sp. Sow4_E3. Next base: position 25,827 of record NZ_JBQKLJ010000005.1, on the reverse strand, counting down.
TACTCGCCATTGGACACGACCGTCTGGCCCTCGACGCCGTTAAATCCAAACAGCATGTCGAGCGTCTGGATGTACCACGGCGCGTCCTTGCCAACCTCTTCGATTTCCTTGGCAACTTCGCTGGCCTTCTTGGCGTTCGACGACTTCTGGCTCGACGAGGCATCGGAATCGTCTTCCAGGCCCTGCACTTCAATCCTCTTCTCGCCGGGCATCACCAGACCCAGGTCCTCGGTCGCCGCGTCCTTAATGCCCTCCTCCGAGAGCAGCTTGTCGACGCTTTTTTGCAGGTCGTCATTATATTGCTCGCGAATCTCGACCTGCTTGGCCAAGATGTCGCTCGAGCGTTTTGCCACATACAGGTCGCGCACCGGGAAGTACAGGCTCACGAGCGCCAGGGCGACGACAATGCCAACAAACAGCCCTCGCTGGGGACCGTGGGTAAAATCATAGATTGCCTTGACCACCGCGTTATCGTTGGCGTAGTGCATAAAGTCCGAACCCGAAAGACGGCTTGAGGGACGGCGCGGCTTGTCGGACGCCTGGGTCGAAGGGCGCGACGCATGCCTGGAACGCGATGGGCGCACCGGACTGTCCGAGGAACTATTTGGCTGAGCATTGGGATGCGAAGTCGCCGGCGAGCTATACCTGGAGCGATCAGCGCCAGCATAACCAGACCCGCCAAGCTGCACCGAATGCGCACGGCGAGGTGACGGTTCGCGCGAACCGGCGGAATAGTGCCTGTTGTCGTAAATCTGATCCATGTGCGCCTTGTGCGGTTGAGGTTTGTTTGCGCTAAGTCCTTTAGTTATAGCACGCGGGCGGACCAGCCGGACGAGCCGTAGGACAAATCCATTACTCGAGCGTGCGTGGTCGCCAACGGGCAAGTCGACGGGGCGCCGCCCTTACGCCCCGCCGACCAACACCGTGTCCTACTCCCCTGCCTTTGCGGCATCCCACAGGTCGTTGAGCCCGTGGGTCGAAAGCTCGGCAAGATCAACATGGGCATCGGCCGCCATCTGCTCCATCGCGGCCCAACGGCGGCGGAACTTGGCCGTGCTGGCACGAAGGGCGCTCTCGGCGTCGATGCCCTCCTTACGCGCAACGTTGACCAGGGCAAAGAGCAGGTCGCCAAACTCCATCTCGCGCTCGGGCGAGCCGGGTTCCTCGGCCTCAAACTCGGCACGTTCCTCGGCGACCTCGTCCCACACGTCCTGGACCGTATCCCACTCAAAGCCCACGGCAGCCGCCTTGCGCGACACCTTCTGAGCCTGCATCAGCGCCGGCAGATGCGTGGGAACGCCGTCGAGCAGGCCCTCGGGCGCAGCCTCGCCCGCCGCCACGGCCTGGTCCTTGGCGGCCTTCTCGGCAAGTTTGACCTCGTCCCAAATCTTGAGCACCTCGTCGGAGTTGTCGGCATCCACATCGCCAAACACGTGCGGATGGCGGCGAATGAGCTTGGCGTCGATATCGCGCGCCACGTCGGCCAGCGTAAACTCGCCGGCGTCCGCCGCAATCTGTGCATGCAGCACGACTTGCATGAGCACATCGCCCAGCTCCTCGCGAAGATGGGCCGCGTCATCCGCCTCGATGCAGTCGAGCGCCTCGTAGGCCTCCTCGATCATGTTCTTGCCAATGCTCTGGTGCGTCTGCTCGCGGTCCCACGGGCAGCCGTCGGGCTGACGCAGGCGCCAGATAGTCTGTACCAGATGTTGTAACTCAGCCGATGCATCGACCAGCGTGGAAAGGTCGCGCGAACCTTCGGCATTTTGCTGAGCCATGTGCTCGGCCATGGTTAGTCCTCCTCCATGATCACATGGCGGAACGCGCCGCCCTCGTAGATACCATAGCTGTGCGTGCCGTCCTTGGGGATGCTCACGCTGCCGGGATTGAAGAGCCACAGACCCGGGTGCGCGGTGCTTTCCTCGTTGACCTTGACGTGCGTGTGACCGTAGACGAGCGCGGAGCCCTCGGGCAGCGCGGGCGCGTGGTCGACGCTGTTGTGCATGCCGGCGCCAAAGACGTGGCCGTGCGTCAGGAACAGCTCGCGGCCGACCTCGTCGAACAGTGTGGCGTAGTCGGCCATGACGGGAAAGTCGAGAACCATCTGGTCGACCTCGGCGTCGCAGTTGCCGCGCACCGCGATAATGCGGTCGGCCAGGGCGTTGAGCAACGGAATCACGCGCTTGGGAGCGTAGTCGCGCGGCAGGTCGTTGCGCGGACCGTGATAAAGCAGGTCGCCCAGCAGGACGATGCGGTCGGGCTGCTCGGCTTCGATGGCGGCGCAGAGGCGCTCGGTCCAATATGCCGAGCCGTGGATGTCAGAAGCGATGAGGTATTTCATGGAGGTCCTTTCGGGGTGGGGTTGACGTGGCCGGGCGCGGAATGTCGCCACCAGCCGCGTTATTCAAATCGCAGTGCCGCGCTCTGGGCCGCCTGCATCACGCGTTGGAGCGGCACATTGTGCTCACGGGCAAGGCGGGCGCAGTCTTCGTACTCGGGCGCCGCACGCTCACTGCCGTCGGGCAGGGTGGCCACCTTGACGGACACCTCGCCCCACGGCGTCGTTACGCGCTCAAAGTGGCGTGCCAGGCAAACGCGCTCCATAACCTGGCGGCGGATGCCATTGGTCGTGGTTTCCAAAAAGATGATCGTCTGCAGGCGCTCGATATCCTCGTGGGTGCAGATTACCTGCAACTGCCAGCCAGGGCGGCCTTTCTTGCAATAGAGGGGCAGCCAGTGCACCTCGCGCGCGCCGGCCTCGCGCAGGCGGTCGGCGGCGTAGGCGAGCACCTCGGGCGACGCGTCGTCGATGTCGCACTCCAGCTTGACGATGGTTTCGGGCGCATCGGTCTCGCGGGACAGCGGAGATGTACTTCCACGTTGCATACGGTCCGGCTCCTTTCCGCACGGGCTCGTTTTATTCACCCAAACGCTAGCACATCGCGAGCGGCGCAAGTGTGGCGGCGCGCGATGAGCGCGATTTTCCTTGTCTGCAAGAACCGACACTCCACCGCCTCGGCCAAACATGTACATCAGCCTCCAAACATGTCATTTTTTGTCAGTTTTGGAAGCTGAGGTACATGATTCGAAGCAAGGCCGATGTCGCGAGCCCGCCCTTATGCGCTGCCCGTCCTTTCCAGTCGATTTCGGCCCACGGCGCGCACATCGCACTGGGGGCCGCGCCGTTACAATGAAGCAGATTCGCTTGACGTAAAGGAGCCGCCATGCCTGCTTGCCCGCTGGTCGATTGCCATACTCACACCTCGTTTTCGGACGGACACGCCTCGTTTGAAGACAACGTCCGCGCCGCTGCTGCGGCCGGTTGCCGCACCATGGTCTCGACCGATCACCTTACCCTGCCTGCCAGCATGGATGCCACCTGCGAGGTGCAGGTTGTCGAGGGCGACCTGCCGGCGCATCGTCTGGCTTTTGAGGATGCCCGCAAGCTTGCCGCGCAGATTGCGCCGGAGCTCGAGCTTGTCTATGGCTTTGAGTGCGATTGGTACGAAGGCTGCGAGCCTTTGGTTGAGCGCTGGTCCCGGGGCGCCGTCGTACGCCTGGGCAGCGTGCATTGGATTGGTAACCCGGGCAATATCATGGCAGGCGCCGCGGGCACGACGGGGACAGAGGGCGTCGCACGCCCCGATACGCCCGACTCACGCTGCGGCTGGATCGACGACGACACCAACCTGCACGTTTGGGAAAACTTAGGCGTGCGCGGCGTGTGGGAGCGCTATGTCGATGACTGGTGCCGCGCCTGCGAAAGCTCGCTCAACTTTGATGTGATGGCTCACCCCGACCTGGTCATGCGCTTTTCGAAGGAAGGCTTTGCGCCCGATTTTGACCCCGCACCGTTTTGGCAGCAGATGGCCGAGTGTGCGCACGATACGGGCCGCCGCGTTGAGGTCTCGACCGCCGCACCGCGCAAGGGGCTCGACGACTACTATCCCGCGACCGGCCTTTTGCGCTGCTTTGCCCATGCTGAGGCGCCCATTACCTTTGGCTCGGATGCGCACCGCGCCTGTGATATTTGCTGGAATATCCGCGAGGCCCAAGCCCATGCCTACGACTGCGGCTACCGAACCTTCGACATCCCCCACCCCACCGGCGAATGGGAGTCCACACCCCTCGCCTAGCCATCCCTTCATAAGTTGCGGTGAAATAGTTCCTGTTTATAGCCCTAAGACCGTCAAACAAGAACTATTCCACCGCAACTTCTATGGTCATCGGGGACGTTCTTTAACGACTAGTGGCGGCGGGCGTTGAGCTCGCCGGCCAGCTCGTCGAGGGTAATGCCGTAGCGCTCAAGCGTCACGAGCAGGTGGTAGACCAGGTCGCCGGCCTCGTAGCGAATGTGATCATGGTCGTTATCCTTGCAGGCCATGATCACCTCGCTCGCCTCCTCGGCAAGCTTCTTGAGCAGCTCATCCTCCACATCGGTCAGCAGTCGAGCGGTATAGCTTTCCTGCGGCGACGCATCGCGACGACCGTGAATCACCTCGGCCAGCCCCGTTAGCGTCTCGCCGATATTTCCATCCTGAACATTTGCGGTACGCACACCCATGGTTCAATCCTTTCTGGTCGGCCAAGCGCCTGGTCGAGCGCCCGCCCTACGCGAGTTTCTTAAAGAAGCAGGTACGGTTTCCGGTATGGCAGGCCGGACCCGGCGAGTCGACCTTGACCAGCAGCGTATCGCTATCGCAGTCGGCCCAGAGTTCGCGAACCTCCTGCATGTTGCCGCTCGTCGCGCCCTTGTTCCAGAGCTCCTGGCGACTGCGGCTCCAAAACCACGTGGTGCCGGTCTTGAGCGTCAGCCCCACCGACTCCTCGTTCATCCAGGCAACCATGAGCACCTCGCCGGTGTCATACTGCTGAACCACACAAGGAATCAGCCCGCGGGCGTCGTACGCAAGCTTTGAAGGATCGGTTATCTCTTCCATTTCTCTCCCCAAATTCAAACTTCGCAGGTCGGCGAGGGTTGTCCAGGTGCCCGAGATTCCGAGCGACAAGCCCGACGACGCGTACTTAAGTACGCGAGGAGGGTTGGAGCCGGAAGGTCGGGTGCCTGGGCAAGCCGCAGCGCTAGAAGTCCAACCTGACAGGGATGCCTTGAGAGGCCATATACTCCTTCACCTGGCGAATGCTGAAGGTTCCAAAGTGAAAGACGCTCGCCGCCAGCACGGCGTCGGCCTCGCCCTCGATCACGCCCTCGGCAAAATGCTCGAGCGTGCCCACGCCGCCGCTCGCGATGACGGGGATTGGCACCGCGCGGGCTACGGCGCGGGTGAGCGCCAAATCAAAACCGGCCTTGGTGCCGTCGCGGTCCATGCTGGTGAGCAAGATCTCGCCGGCGCCGCGACGAGCCGCCTCCTCGGCCCACGCCACCGCGTCGATGCCCGTGGCGTTGCGACCGCCCGCCGTGAAGACTTCCCACTTGTCGGCACTGGGTGCGCCGGGCAGGCCGACGCGCTTGGCATCGATCGCCACGACCACGGCCTGGCTGCCAAACGCCGCGGCAGCTTGGCTAATCAGCGACGGATCGCGCACGGCCGCCGAGTTGAGCGACACCTTGTCGGCACCGGCGGCAACCATGGTGCGCATGCCCGCCAGGTCGCGAAAGCCGCCGCCCACGGTATAGGGAATGGCGAGCTCCTCGGCCGCATGCGCCGCCATCTCGATGGTCGTCGCACGGTTGTCGCTCGTGGCGGTAATGTCCAAAAAGACGACCTCGTCCGCACCCTCGCGGTCGTAGGCGCGGGCCAGTTCTACCGGATCGCCCGCATCGCGCAAGCTCACAAAGTTAACTCCCTTGACCACGCGGCCGTCCTTGACGTCCAGACAGGGAATTACGCGCTTGGTAAGCATGGGCTACTCCTCCCCTCGGGCGGCGGCCAACGCCTGGGCCAGCGTAAAGTTGCCCTCGTAGAGCGCACGGCCGGTAATGGCGCCTTCAATCGCGCCCTCACCCACCGCGGCCAGTGCGCGGATGTCGTCGAGCGTCGAGATGCCGCCCGAAGCCACGACGGGAAAGCCCGCGACCTCGGCCACATGGCGATACGCCGCCACATCGATACCCGTCTGCATGCCATCGCGCGCGATGTCGGTATACACCAGATGCTTAAAGCCCAGCTCGGAAAGCTGCGCCACGGCATCGTCGAGCGCCACACCTGCGCCGTCGCGCCAGCCGTTCACCTTGACCTGACCGTCGCGCGCGGCGATGTCTGCCACCAGTAACTCGCCAAAGCCTTGGGCTGCCACTTCGGCAAAACCCGGCTCGGTCACCAGCACGGTGCCCAGCGCGATACGGCATGCGCCGTAGCCTGCCAACTCGTCGATGCGCGCAAGCGAGCGGACGCCGCCGCCCACGTCCACGGACAGACCGTCGACGCCGCAGATGGCCTTAATCGCCGCCGAGTTGGCAGCGCGTGCGCCCTCGTCCTCGCCAAAGGCAGCGGACAGGTCGACGACGTGCACCCAGCTCGCGCCCTGTTCGGCAAACGTGCGGGCAACGGCCACGGGATCGTCGGAATATACCTTGCAGCGGCTGCGGTCACCGCGCTCCAGGCGCACGACCTTGCCGCCGATCAGATCGATTGCGGGAAACAGGATCATCGGCCAACCTCCTCGACGATGCTCACAAAGTTCTTAAGGATGCGCTGACCCAGCGCGGAGGATTTCTCGGGATGGAACTGGCAGCCCCACACGTTGCCATGGCGCACGATGCACGGGAAGCTCCGCGTATAGTGTGTGCACGCCAGCACATCGGCGGCATCGGCGTCGTCAGCCACCGCGTAGCTGTGGGTGAAGTACATGTTGGCACCCTCGGCAAAACCGGCAAGCAGCGGATCGGCCGCACCGGCGGGCGTCATGTGCACCTGGTCCCAGCCCACGTGCGGCACCTTCAGGCGGCTCGACTCCAAGCGCGTGCACGAACCGCGCATAATGCCCAGGCCATCGACCCAGGGACCGCCAGCCTGCTCGGGGGCGCTGCCGTCGGCGACCGCGCCCTCGTCCGCAGGCACGCCCTCGTTGCCGCGCTCAAAAAACAGCTGAAGGCCCAGGCAGATGCCGAGCAGCGGAGTTCCGGCGGCAACGGCGTCGAGCACCGCGTCCGCCTCGCCGCTCTGGCGCATAAAGGCGATCGCGTCATAGAACGCACCCACGCCCGGGATGACCAGGCCGTCGGCGCGGCGGATCTGCTCCGGATCGTCCGACGTGCAGGCGGCGGCACCGGCGCGCACAAGCCCGCGCACGACGCTCGACAAGTTGCCCTTGTGGTAGTCGACCACCACGATCTTCGGTTCGCCCACGCGACCCTCCTTTTTCCCATTCAAAACCTGCCAAAAAGGGACAGGTTTATTTTGGTCGGTTAAACGTTCACCCACCGTATGAGACAGCATTTCCGCAGATAAAACCTGCCAAAATAAACCTGTCCCTATTTGGTAGGTTACAGCGAGCCCTTGGTGCTGGGGATGCCCTGCACGCGGGGATCGAGCTCGCAGGCGTGGCGCATCGTGCGGCCCACGGCCTTAAAGGCGGCCTCGATAATGTGATGCGAGTTGCCGCCTGCGAGCTCGCGCACGTGCAGCGTGAGCTTGGCATCGCGCGCAAAGGCATAGAAGAACTCGACGGCCAGCTCGGTATCGAAGCTGCCCACACGTTCGGTCGGCACGGGCAGCTCGCAGTAGGCCTGGCCGCGACCCGAAATGTCCACGGCGGCCATCACGAGCGTCTCGTCCATGGCAATCGCCGCGTCTGCAAAGCGCGCAATACCCGCCTTGTCGCCCAGCGCTTGGCAAAACGCCTCACCCAGCACAATGCCCGTGTCCTCGACGGTATGGTGCGCGTCGACCTCCACGTCGCCTACTGCATGCACCGTCAAATCAAACAGGCCATGGCGGCCAAAGGCGTTGAGCATGTGATCGAAAAACGGTACGCCGGTCGAGATGTCGCACACGCCGCATCCGTCCAGGTCGAGTTTGACAACAATGTCGGTCTCCCCCGTCTTGCGGGTCACCTCGGCATAACGGCTCATCTACATCTCCTCCTTCACCAGCGCGGCAAACGCAGCCAGCACCTCATCGTTTTCCTGCGGGGTGCCCACGGTAATGCGCAGACAGTCCGCAAGCCCCGGCGCGTAGCTAAAGTCGCGCACCAAAATCGAATACTCGTCGCGCAGGCGCTCACGCACGCGCGTAGCATGCGGCGTGCGCACGAGCACAAAGTTCGCCGCACTCGGCCATGCCTCCACGGGCAGACCCCCGGCAGCCATTGCGCGCAGGGCACACAGTTCGCGCTCGCGCTCGGATGCGACCTGCGCCACCACGGGAGCATACGCATCGCGGGCACGCACGCAGGCAAGCGCCGCCGCCTGGCTCAGCACGTTGACCGAATAGATCTGGCGAATCGCCGCAAACACGTCGATGACCTCGGGCGCCGCAATCACATAGCCCAGACGCGTGCCGGCGGCGCCAAACGCCTTGGACAGCGTATGCAGGATCACCAGGTTGGGATGCTCGGCGATAAGTCCCTGCGCTGTGGTGGCCGCGCCAAACGAATCATCGGCAAACTCCACGTAGGCCTCGTCGACCATCACCACGCCGGGGCACGCATCGCACAGGGCCGCGACAAAGTCGAGCGGTGCCACGTCACCCGTGGGGTTATTGGGCGAGGTCACTATGGCCAGGTTGCACTCGGGCGCCGCCGCGAGCACGGCAGCCTGGTCGAGCTCAAAGGTCGCGGGGTCTCGCCACACGTCGCGCACCTCGGTCTGACAGAGCGACGCAAAGAACGCATACTCGCTAAAACACGGCGGGCAGTTGAGCAGGGCCCGCCCCGTGCCGCCAAACGCCAGCAGGTAGTTATAGAGCAGCTCGTCGCCGCCGTTGCCCACGCAGACATTCTCGCGCGCCACGCCATGCCAAGCGGCAAGCTCGTCGCGCAGGTCACAGGACATGGGATCGGGGTAGCGGTTGAGCGGCGTGGCAGCCAGGGCGGCGTCGACCGCCTCGCGCACGCCATCCGGCACGGGATAGGTGTTCTCGTTGGCCGAAAGGTTGATGCGCGTGGGCGTAAAGTTGGGATCGTAGGGCTCAATGCCAGCCAAGTAGGGCTGGACGAGCTCCTTCATGCGAGACGTCAGCTCGGCCATATTAGGCCTCCTCGCCGGTCGCTCCAGCGCCATCCGCGCTTGCAGCCGCTAGGTCCACACCCTCGGCGACCGTCGCCACGGCGTCGCCCGGCCAGGCGACCTTGGTCAGGTCGGCCGCGGCCAGAGACTCAGCACTCACGGCACCCTCGCCCTGCTCCAGCACACGGCGACGCAGTGCGGCCGAAAGCGCGTGTGCCCACAGGCCCTCGGCCTCGGCCAGGCGCTGCGTCGCGGGAGCGTCCGAGAGCAGGCCCTCGGGCGTATAGCAAATGACACTCGAGCGCTTGACGAATTCTTCGACCGAAAGCGGGTTGGAGAACATGGCCGTGCCGCCGGTCGGCAGCGTGTGGTTGGGGCCGGCAACATAATCGCCAAGCGGCTCGGAGCTCCAAGCGCCCACAAAGATGGCGCCGGCGTTGCGAATGCCGCCGAGCAGGCCCATCGCATCCTTGCAGTGCAGCTCCAGGTGCTCGGGCGCCACGGTGTTCACCGCCTCGACGGCAGCAGCCATATCGGCGGCCACCACGATGGTGCCCTCGTTGTCGAGCGAGGCGCGCGTGATCTCGGCACGCGGGGACTGTGCCACCAAAATGTCGATACCCGCCTCGACCTCGCGCGCAAACTGCTCGTCGCAGGTCACCAGATAGCAGGCTGCTAGCGGATCGTGCTCGGCCTGGGCCATCAGGTCGGCCGCGACCACCATGGGTTTGGCCGTGGCATCTGCCAGCACGCAGACCTCGGAGGGACCGGCGACCATGTCGATGCCCACGTCGCCCGAGACAATCTGCTTGGCCGCGGCAACAAAGGCGTTGCCCGGACCGGTGATTTTGTCGACGCGCGGAATGGTCTCGGTACCGTATGCCAGCGCGGCCACGGCCTGAGCGCCGCCCACCATATAGATCTCGTCCACGCCGCCGAGCTTTGCCGCCGCGAGCGTGTAGGGACTGATCAGGCCGTCCTTTTGCGGCGGGGTCACCATGACCACGCGCTCGACGCCGGCCACCTTGGCGGGAATGGCATTCATGAGCACCGTGGAGGGATACTGCGCGCGACCGCCCGGCACGTAGATGCCGGCCGCCGCAAGCGGGGTCACCTTAACGCCGAGCATGGTGCCATCTGCACGCGTGGTAAACCAGCTCTGCTCGACCTCGCGCTGGTGGAACTCGCGAATCTGGCGCGCAGCCTTCTCGAGCGCCGCGACAAAGGCCGGGTCGAGGCCCTCGAGCGCGGCATCGATCTGCTCTTGCGGCAGACGGAAGCTCTGCAGCTCAACACCGTCAAAACGCTGACAGTAGTCGCGCACCGCGGCATCGCCGTTGGCGCGCACGTTGGCCACGATATCGCGGGCGGCGTCGACGATGTCTTGCGGCAGCACGCCCTTGCGGTTGAGCTGGTTGGTAACGAGACGCTCACCGGGAGCAAGCTTGATAGTCTTCATATCGGTATCCCCTATCGGTCGAGGTTGTGTTCGAAAAACGAGAGGCCGGGCGGCGGCGCCCATCGGCCCGCAGCCCAGACGTTGGGGCGCCCGTGCGTGCTCGCGCTATTGTGCCGAGCCCGCAACGGGCTCAAAATGCTTGTCCTTAACGGCCGCCGCCAAGCGATCTGCCAGATTGCGTACGCGCGGATCCAAGCGAGCGGCACCCGGGTTGACAAAAAAGCGCGCCGTGCAGTCCATAATGCGGCCGGTGATGACCAAATCGTTGTCGCGCAGCGTGGCACCCGTGGCGGTAATATCCACGATACGGTCGGTCATGCCGACGATGGGGCCCAGCTCGATGTTACCGTGCAGCGAGACGATATCGGCGTTCACACCGCGCTCGGCATACCAGGCACTCGCGATGCGCGGATACTTGGTTGCCACGCGAAGCGACCCGCGGCGGGCATAGTTGCGCTCGGCCTGACCGGCGCGCCACGCGGGCTCTGCCTCGATAAAGGTGCACAGGCCATAGCCCAAGTCGACCAGCTGCAGCAGGTTGAGGTCGGCCTCGATGAGCGAATCCCAGCCGCAGATGCCGCAATCGGCGCCACCGCAGCCCACAAAGGCGGGCGCATCGCTGGGACGCACGATAACAAACTCGATATCGCCGACCGTGCCCTCACCGGCACGCGTGTCGCGACCGCGCACAATCAGGTGACGGCCGGGGTCACGCAACTCAGAGACGTCCAGGCCCGCGGCCTCGAGCACGTCGAGCGTGTCTGCCTTAAGCGAGCCCTTGGGCACGGCAATGCGCAGCGGACCCTCGGCGCCGCGACCCACGGCATGGTCACCATCGGAAGCAGCGTCCTCGGCCGAGGTACGCGCGGCCTCCAAACGCTCGAGCGAAAAGGCGAAGCCCGCCGCCGGCACCTCGATGCCGTCGCCAAATGCACCGGTAAAGATGGAGTCGTAGCGTCCGCCCGAACCGACCGGATCGGGCAAGCCGCCGGCATAGGCCTTAAAGACCAGGCCCGTGTAGTAATCGAAAGAGTTCATGATGGAGAAATCGAACGACAGCACCTGGGCGTCCTCGGGAGCCAAACCCTCGACCAGGGCACGCAGCTCGCGCGTCGGCGGCGCGGCGATACCGGCGGCCTCCAGCAGCGCGTCCACACGGTCGAGCACCTCGGCACCACCGTGCAGGCGCGGCAGCTCGCTAATGGCGGCCTTGACGGCATCAGACTCGGTGCTGGCAGCCACGCGGGCATCGAGGCCCACAAAGTCGTTGGCATGCACGCAGCGCAGGGCCTCGGCTGCCAGCTCGCGATCCTCGCACGCCGCGAGCAGCTCCTTAAAAGGACGCACGCTACCTGCGATAATACGAGCATCGGGAAGCGCCAGCTTACGCACGGCCTCGGCCACCAGCGAAACAATCTCTACATCGCCCGCGGTATCGCCCGCACCGATAAGCTCAAAGCCCAGTTGCGTAAACTGACGCGAGCCACCGGCATTGCGCTGGCACTCGCGAACCACCGGCGCCTCGTAGCGAAGGCGCAGGGGTAGATCGGCCGCACGCATGCGGGTCGAAACCAGGCGCACGATCGGCAGCGTGTTGTCGGGACGGACCACCAGCAGGCGGCCGTCGTCATCAAAGAGCTTAAACGGCGTGTCCGCAATGCGGCCGCCCTCCTCGAGCGAACCCTTGTCCTCGAGCAGCGGCGTCTCGACCGGAAGGTAATGATGCTCCCTTAAGCAGCCCTTCACCGTATACGCGATCTCCTCGCGTGCCTGAGCCTCCTCGGGCAATATGTCCCGGAATCCCCACGGTGTGGCCGTCATCTGGTGAGCCTCCTCATACTGCGTTTCATATAGAACGAAAGACCGGCATAGCTCCGCCGATCTTCTGGGTACTTTAGCATACTAGAGTGCTTGCGGGGAGAACCGTCGCCCTCGGCTCACAGCGTATTCATTTGGAAACATAGGGGTGGATTGCCCGCGGTCCCGCTCGCCCAGCGGAAAAGTTCACGGACGAGGACGAGGGCGGGGCCGGGGTGCTTGGTTTTGGAAGTGGGCTCCGCGAACTTCTCAAAACAAAGCATGCCTCCCCGGCCCCGGCAATGTAATTTTGGCTAACCATAGTTAGATGCACGGCTTCTAAGGCAGCATAAGCAAGGTCCCCATTACATAAAAAAGAATCAGCCCCCGCATATCGAAACGGTCGAGAGGGCCGCCTCCGGGCGGGTGCCTTCCTCTGAGAAGTTCGCGAAGCCCACTTCCCGGAGCAAGGCACCCGCCCGGAGGCGGCCCCAGCGCGAGACCGTCCCGGATGCTATTCGTTGTCGCCGGCAGTTAGCTGCGTTGCGGAGAGTACGCCGTCGGCAGCGGTTGCGGCTGCGGCGTCGGGCCAGACCCAATCGGTAAAGGCCGGGTGATCGAAGCCCTCGTCGCACGCGAACTCAAAGGCCTCGGTGCGGAAGGCCTCCCACTCATCAATCTGCTCGGCAAACTTATCGGCGTCAACCATGCGCAGCACGTCGGCGGCCAGGGCCCAGCGGTCCATGTTGTTCAGGCGCAGCATGTCAAACGGCGTGGTCGTGGAGCCCTTCTCCTCGTAGCCGTGGACGCGGAAGGCATCGTGGCCGGGGCGGTTCCAGATCAGGCGGCGAATCGTGCCGGCATAAGCGTGGAATGCGAAGAGCACGGGCTTCTCGCCGCGGCCAAACAGCTCAGCCCAGCGCTCATCGCTGATGGCTTGGTCGTTCTCGCAGACATTCTGGATCTTGAGCAGATCGACTACGTTGACAAACCAGACCTTGATGCCCAGCCCGCGCAGCATATCGGTTGCGGCCAGTGCCTCGAGCGTCGGCACATCACCGCAAGTAGCGACCACGACGTCGGCCTCGGCGAGCGAGTCGGCAGTCGATGCCCACTCCCAGGTCGCTACGCCCTCGGCGAGCTCAGACTTGGCCTCGTCGACCGTCTGGAAGGTGGGGGCGGGCTGCTTGCCACAGAAGATGGCATTGACGCAGTCGGTGGACTGGTAGACGCGCTCGGCCACAGCAAGGGCCATATTGGCATCGGCCGGATAATAAGCATTCACGACATGCGTGTCGTTGGCCTTGTTGAGCAGCAGGTCGATAAAGCCGGGGTCCTGGTGCGAAAAGCCGTTGTGGTCCTGGCGCCAGACATGGCTCGACAGCAAAATGTTGAGGCCGCTGATAGGAGCGCGCCACGGAATCTCGCGCTTGGTTGCTTCGAGCCATTTGCAGTGCTGGTTGACCATGGAATCGACCACGTGGACAAAGCTCTCGTAGGAGCTCCACACACCGGAGCGGCCGGTGAGCACGTAGGCCTCGAGGAAGCCCTCGCACTGGTGCTCGGACAGCTGCTCGACAACCTTACCGGAACCGGCCAGCAGCTCGTCGTTGGCGTCGTCCTCGTAGAAACCGGCATCCCACTGCTTCTTGGTCACCTTATAGGCAGCCTGCAGGCGGTTGGACGCGGTCTCGTCGGGACCGAAGATGCGGAAATCATCCATGTTCTTGGCCAAAACATCGGCAGTGTACTCACCAAAGACGCGGGCGGCCTCGGTGGAGCCCCAGCCGTGGCCCTTACTTGCGACGGGGATCTCGTGAGCGTGAATATCGGGAAGCTCGAGCTCGCGACGTACCTTGCCGCCGTTCGCGTTGGGATTGGCGCCGATACGCAGCTCGCCGGTCGGCATAAAGGCCGTCACCTCGGGGCGCACCTGGCCCTCGGGCGTAAAGAGCTCCTCGGGCTTGTAGGAGCGCAGCCACTCGCGCAGCACGCGGAAATGCTCGTGGGTGTCCTTGGCACTCGCCAGCGGCACCTGATGGGCGCGCCAGGAGTCCTCGGTCTTCTTGCCATCAATCTGCTTGGGGCAGGTCCAACCCTTGGGCGTACGGAACACGATCATGGGATAGGCCGGACGGACCACGGTCTCGCCCGCAGTGGCCTGAGCCATAGCGGTGGCCTTGATGTCGCAGATCTCATCGAAGACCTGCTCGAACAGGGCGGCGAAACGCGCATGAATGCTCGCATGGCTCTCGTCGTCAAAGCCGGCGACAAAGAAATGCGGCTTATAGCCCATGCCCTCAAAGAACTTGGTGAGCTCCTCGTCGGACACGCGGGCAAGAATGGTGGGGTTTGCGATCTTGTAGCCGTTGAGGTGCAGGATCGGCAGGACGATACCATCGGTTGCCGGGTTCACGAGCTTGTTAGACTGCCAAGAGGTCGCGAGCGGACCGGTCTCGGACTCGCCGTCGCCCACCACAGCCACGGCCAGCAGGCTCGGGTTATCCATGACGGCACCGTAGGCGTGGCTGAGCGTGTAGCCGAGCTCGCCGCCCTCGTGGATGGAGCCAGGCGTCTCAGGCGCAAAATGGCTCGGAATACCGCCGGGGTAGGAAAACTGGCGGAAGAACTTCTGCAGGCCGGCCTCGTCATTGGTAATGTCGGGGCGAATCTCGCGGTAGGTACCATCGAGCAACGACTGGGCGGTGCCAGCGGGACCACCGTGACCCGGGCCCATCAAGAAGATCGCGTTCTGGTTGTGATCGGCGATGAGGCGGTTGACATGACCGAACAGGAAGTTGATGCCGGGCGTGGTGCCCCAGTGACCGACCAGGCGGTGCTTAACGTCCGGGCGACCAAAGTCGCGCACCTCGCCGGTTTTCTCATCGACAAAGTCGGGGCGCATGAGCGGGTTAGAGCGAAGGTAGATCTGACCGACGGACAGATAATTCGATGCACGCCAATACAGGTCGACGCCCTCGAGCTCGGAAGCCGGCACCTCGTGGCCCAGCTTTTTCCACGGCGTCCCCAGTGTTTTATCCATTGTTTATGTCCCTCCGCTGTGCGGTCGCCCTCCAATACGGCAACCATTCGTTGGGACTAGTATATTTGCTAAAACGTTTTATCATGGTGGAAAAACGTTTTATCACCCTTATCAATCACATCGATCAACAAAACGCGACATTCACCTGCGGCATTGTCTGCCACAGGTGCTCCACATTCGGTCTCTGCAAATTGATAAACGTGTTTAGTTATGTTTAGTAAGCTCGAGCACGCTGCCCTTAACGATAAGCGCCGGCTCCAGGACGACCTCTTCGGCACGCCTACCGCCCCTACCGGCAAGACGCTTGGACATGCAGCCAAAAGCATGTTCCGCGAGGACACCAGGATCCTGCTCAATGGCGGTCAGCGCCGGCTCAAAGAGAACGTCGGCCGCCGAGTTGTCATAGCTCACCACCGAAATATCGCCCGGGATGCTCCTCCCCATCTCGTGCAAACGCTTGAGCAAACCGAGGGCAATGTTGTCCGAGCTTGCGAATACGGCAGTGGCGTCGGTTGCGAGCACCGCCTCCGAGGCCTCGTAGGCGCTCGGAATGTAGTACTCGCTCTCAAACTCCAAACGCGCGTCGATAGGCAGGCCAACCTCGCGCAGCGCGCGCTCATAGCCGGCAAGTCGCTTGCGACCCGTATTGGAACGACGCGCATTAACCAAGCAGGCAATGCGACGGTGGCCCTGCTCGATCAGATAGCGGGTAGCCATATAGCCACCCATCTCGTGGTCGAACATCACCTTGTCGCACTCGAGCCCCTCAATGGCGCGGTCGACCATCACGGCAGGGATGGGTAGATGGCTGACCTCTTCGCGCAGGGCACGGTCGTCCGAGAACTCGTCGCCTACCACCAGGAAGACACCATCGACGCCGCGCGTCACCAGCTGGCGCAGCAGTTCCAGGTCGTCGTCGGCGCTTCCGCCCGAGCTGGTAATAAAGAGCGCATAGCCGTCCTCGCGGCAGCGCTTTTCCAAGCTACCGGCAAGTGAGGCAAAAAATCGGCTCTCGATGTTGGGGACGATAAGGCCCAGGGTGCGTGACTCGCGCATGACCAGGCTGCGCGCAATCTGGTTGGGAACATAGTGGTTGCGCGCCGCGACCTCCTTGATGAGCTTGCGGTTTTCTTCCGAGATGCGACAAGGCCGATTGTTGAGAACAAGCGAGACCGACGAGGGGGAAAGCCCCACCTCCTGGGCGATCTGCTTGAGGGTGACTTTGTTGGCCATCTCGCTCCTTCCGGGTTTACGCGCAATCTCTTGAAAGTATAGCGACTGCCCCTCTACCTCGATGATAAACACTTTACCAATCCGGTAGACGGCTGTTTTATCGCCGCCAGCGCACCAAATACGTCCAGGTGGGGTATATTGCAGTCGATTGATGACAACGACCACAAAAAGGCGGATATTCGGATGCACGAGAACGACTTTTTTAACGAGGACCTGCTGTGCGCGCTCGCTGGCGTTGCCGGCGAGGACAACGTGTTGATGAGCGAGCCCATGCGCGAGCACACCACGTTTAAGATTGGCGGCCCGGCCGACGTCTTTGTCACGCCCGACACCGAGCAGAGCCTCGTCGCCACGCTTGATACCTGCTATCGCTGCGATCTGCCACTCACCATCGTGGGCAACGGCTCCGACCTACTCGTCGGCGACAAGGGCATACGCGGCGTCGTCGTAGCGCTAGGCGAGGGCCTCTCCGACATTACCGTCGACGGCACGCACGTTACGGCAGCAGCCGGTGCGCTGCTTTCGGATGTTGCGGCCGCGGCAGCCGAGGCCGGTCTCACCGGCATGGAGCCCATCTCGGGCATCCCCGGATCGGTCGGCGGCGCCTGCTACATGAACGCCGGCGCCTACGGTGCCTGCATGGCCGACGTGCTGGAGTCTGTACGCGTCTACAAGCCCGCCCGCATGCTCGACGACGGCACCCGCGGTAGCGGCAGCATCATCGAGTTCGATGTCGACGAGCTCAATCTGGGCTATCGCAAGAGCCGCATCGCCGACGACGGCTTCATCGTGCTTTCGGCCACCTTCAATCTCGCCCCGGGCAACGCCGCGATGATCAAGGCCGACATGGACGACTACCGCCAACGCCGCGAGGACAAGCAGCCGCTCGACATGCCGAGCGCCGGCTCCACTTTCAAGCGCCCCGAGGGCCACTTTGCCGGTAAGCTCATCATGGACGCCGGCCTGCGCGGCCATGCCGTCGGCGGCGCCCAGGTGAGCGAAAAACACTGCGGCTTCATCGTCAACGCCGACCACGCCACCGCCGCCGACGTCGACGAACTCATCCGCCACATCCAAGCAACCGTCAAAGACCAATTCGGCGTAGACCTAGAACCCGAAGTCCACCGAGTAGGCGAATTTTTATAAAAAGAAGGCCCCAAAAGGGGCCTTCACCATATTTATTCAGATAACCCAGTCCGGTGTGTCGTGCTCAGGACCCGTGAGGGCCGGGACAGTCCGAGAGGCATAAGGTTGATCGCGAGTTCCGCACGAGCCGGAGAGCACTTAATGTGCTCTCCGCGCGAGCAGGACTGCCCGAGCAGGCAACCTTATGCCTCGCCCGCAGTCCCGGACCAAGCCGCAGCTACGACAGCGCGATACCGCCGAGCCAGCCCCAGCGCACACCAGAGCCAGTGCCGTAAAAGCTAATGAACGAGTCAAGCGACCTCGACGTGATGGCGCCCTCGTTACTCATAACGATGCCGCCGCCAACATAGATGCCCACGTGTCCGTACAGCAGACCCGGCATACCGGTGCCACTGTGCGACGAGTCGGCCACGATCATGCCCACCTGCAGCGCCGAACGATCGGAGCTGTAGCACCAGGCGTTAAACATGTCGCACGCGTTGCCGCCAAAGTAGCCCACGCCGGCGTTGCGGAAGACGTTGGTGACCCAGGCGGCGCACCAGTTTAGGCCAGGCGAAGGCGTGGAGTAGCATGCGTTGACGACAGCCTGCTGCTTGCCCGAGCCGGCATTCTGTTGCGGATTTCCGGGCGCATACGATCCGCCACCCGAGTTTGAACCACCCGAGTAGGAATTGTTCTTGTTTGCGGCAGCCGCAGCGGCGGCAGCCTTCTTGGCAGCCTCCTCAGCCTGGGCGGCAGCGAGAATCTCGGAATCGCGCTGGGCCATGAGCTCCTTGACATCGTCGGAGAGGCCGTTCAGAACCGTCTGGACCTCTTGCTGCTTGGCCTGCATGTCCTGCATCTGGGCAGTCTGCTGGTCCTTGAGCCTCTCCAAGTCGGCTTTTTGCGACTCGAGCTCGGACTTCTGCGTATCGAGCTCTTTCTGGATGGTCTGGATATCCTCGATGGCGTCGCGGTCGCTCTTGTTGATCTTCTCAACATAGTGCGCATTGGCGACGAGCTCCTCAAACGAGCCCGAGGCGAGCAGCAGCGACAGGATGTTGGTGCCGCCCGACTTATAGCTGGCGGAAACGCGATCGGAAAGATCGCCGCGCTTCTTTTTGAGCTCGGCCTTCTTTTCGTCAATCTGCGCCTGCGTGCTGTCAATCTGGCCCTGTACGCTCTCGATATCGTTGAGGGTCTGGGCGTTCTTGTTGGCCAGCGCCGCGTATTCATTTGCGATGCTGTCGAGCTGGGCCTGAACCTCGTCAAGCTGAGCCTGGGCCGCATTGAGCTTGTCGGTGGTTTCCTTGGTGGCCTCCGCAGCATGGGCGCGAGCGGGCAGACCAAAAAGAACGGCTGCAGAAGCGGCGCCGAACAAGGCCCTGAGGGCAGTGCGACGCGAAAGCTCCTGGGAAAGGATGGAATCGCTGTTTGGTGACATATCTACTCCGTTACATGTTTATTTATATGTCGCTCAACTCATACATATTAGCGTACATCCGACGCGTCCCAACGATTTCCACGAACGGCAGGAAACCCCATGGTCGGCGGCTCGTATACAAACGTCAAAGTCAAGGTTATGCCCACGCCAAACATTTCCATGAGTACGTTAGCATGTTCGTCTGCTTTTCCTGCCCTGCACGTTTTGGGTGCCCCTGCCTGCGCTATACTCCCTCAGGAAGTGTTCCTGATTCGATAGGAGACTACATGTCCAAAGCACTCGACCCCAAAGACACCTGCGTCCTCGTAACCGGTGGCGCCGGCTTTATCGGCTCGCACACCGTCGTTCAGCTGCTCGAGGGTGGCTACCAGGTCGTCATCGTCGACGACCTCTCCAACTCCAGCGCCGTCGCCGTCGACCGTGTCAAGACCATCGTGGGCGACAAGGCCGCCAAGAACCTCACCTTCTACGAGGCCAACGTGCTCGACCGCGATGCCATGAACAAGATCTTCGATACCCATCAGATCGACCGCGTCATCCACTTCGCCGGCTTTAAGGCCGTCGGCGAGTCGGTGAGCAAGCCCGTCGAATACTATCACAACAACATCGAGAACACCCTGGTGCTCGTCGACGTTATGCGCAACCATGGCTGCAAGTCCATCATCTTCTCGAGCTCCTCGACCGTCTATGGCGATCCGGATAACCCGCCCGTCACCGAGGAAGACCCCAAGAAGCCTGCGACCAACCCCTATGGCTGGACCAAGTGGATGATTGAGCAGATCCTTATGGACGTTCACACCGCCGACCCCGAGTGGAACGTTGTGCTGCTCCGCTACTTCAACCCCATCGGCGCACATCCGTCGGGCCTGATCGGCGAGGACCCCAAGGGCATCCCCAACAACCTGGTGCCTTATGTCGCGCAGGTTGCCGTGGGCAAGCTCGAGGCCGTTCAGGTCTTTGGCAACGACTACCCCACCCCCGACGGCACCGGTGTGCGCGACTACATCCACGTGTGTGACCTGGCATCGGGCCATGTGGCCGCCCTCAACTGGATGAACGGCAAGACCGGCGTCGAGATCTTCAACCTGGGCACCGGCACTGGCACCTCGGTGCTCGAGGTCGTCGCCGCCTTCTCCAAGGCCTGCGGCAAAGAGCTGCCCTACGTGATTCGCGAGCGCCGCGCCGGCGACATCGCCGCCAACTGGTGCGACGCTTCCAAGGCCGAGCGCATGATGGGTTGGAAGGCACAGTACGACATCGCGGACATGTGCCGCGACAGCTGGAACTGGCAGAGCCACAACCCCAACGGCTTCGCCGACGCCGAGTAGCAAAAACCTACATACCGTTCTTGCCCCGATCTCACGATGTGAGACCGGGGCTTTTTCATGGCATGTAACCATTCGCCGAAAATCGACCAACTTATTTATATTTCCTATACATGTTTAAACAACATGTATACAATAGGTGTATCGAATCAGAACATCGGAGGCGGACTGCCCACCCATCGGCAGGCCGACCCCACAACGAGAAGGATAGAAGACGGCCTTGCCAGTTGCGAACTCGTTGGTGGCGTCGTCGCCGGTCTTGGAGGCAAGCTGCGAAGGATCGCAGGTGGAGTCGGTGATGTACAGGTCGAAGATCTGCTTAAAGTTGTCGAGATACTCGCCCTTAATCTCGTCATCCTCCTGGTTGTGCTCCTTCTCGAACTCGTAGTAGAGCGGGAGGTTGGCGAGGTGGGTGGTGTAGCGCCAGCTGGAGGAGTCATCCATGCCGGCGGAAGTGAAGGCACCGTCAACGCCAAGCTCGTCCTTGCGGGCCTGAATGTCATCGGCGCAAGCCTTCAGCTTGTCGAAGGAGTTGATGTCCTCGGCCTTGTAGCCAGCCTTCTCGAGGAGCTGCTTGTTGTAGATGATGCCGTAGCTCTCCTGGACCCAGTCGATACCTAGATCCTTGCCGTCGGACTGCAGAGCCAGGGAGTCGTCGACGAGCTCACCGCGGACCTTGGTATCGGACAGGTCGGCGCAGTAGTCCTTTCAGTTCTTAAGACCGGTGGGCCCGTTGACCTGGAACAGGGTCGGAGCGGAGCTCTTGGACATCTCGGACTTGAGCTTCTCCTCGTAGGTGTTGGAGGCGGCGGTCACGATCTTGACCTCGACGCCCTTCTCCTCCTTGTACGCCTTGGCGATCTCCTTCCACTCCTTGTCGACCTCGGGCTTGAATTGGAGGAAGTAGACCTCGGCAGCGTCACCAGAAGCAGAGGAGCCGGAGCCGGCGGAGCCACCGCAGCCCACGAGACCCAGGCCAAAGACCGTGGCGGCGCCCTTTGCCGCCGCCTTCGGAGATTGGTTCGGGGACTTTGCCCCTTTTTCTGATTTGTGCAATACGCTGTTTGCCTAGTTGTCTGAACAAGTATTAATAGAGCGGTAGAAAAACTTCGGTGAACGGTTCTCGATACATTCGTACTTGACAAATATTGTCTAAACAATTAAAGCGCCCCGTGCGGCCGATATCCCATCGACAGCACGGGGCGCTTCATATCGAAACGCAAGCTTATGCGTCTGTTACCTATCGCTTGGAATTGACGCGGTAATGGAAGATCTCGGGGTGTGTGCGAGCATGCGTCACCTCGAACAAGATGCCATCCGATGTGTACGACTGACTCTCCATGACGGCAACGCAGTTGTATTTGCCGAGGTCAAGATAGCTGCAGTCTTCATCGTTGGCGAGCTCGACACTCACCGTACGGCGACTCGCCATCACTTTGATGCCGCGCTTGTGCTCCAGATAGTCGTAGATAGATTCTGCCGCGATCTCGGGAGTCAGACCCTTGGCGATCGACTCCAAAAAGTAGCCATGGTCCACTTGGCGCGCGCTGCCGTTGAGGCTTCGGACACGCACTACGCGAATCAGCTCCTCGCCCACCTTAAAGCCCAGGCGACGAGAGAGCTGCTCGGTGCAGACCAGATGTTCAAAGGACTTAACGTCCGTCGATGCAACGGCATTGCTGCGCTTTGCAAATTCGCCAAACGACTCGACTTCCTCGAGTGCGCCCAGCATGTCGGTTTCGCCCTTGAGCCAAATAACGCGCACGCCCTTGCCGTGTATGGGCTGCACAAACATCTCGTCGGCCAGCATGCTCAAGGCGCGGCGGACGGTATTGCGCGTGCAGTCGAACTCTGCGGTCAGCTCGGCTTCGGTTGGCAGCATCTCCTGGAACGCATAGGTCCCGTTAATGATGCGCGAACGGATCTCGCGGTAGATTCCTTCGTAAATCGCTTTTGGCATGGCTTCACCTCTAATGAATATGTATGGCTAGGCACGATAGCATTTCTTGGGGTTGTTTAAACCGTCTATCGGCAAAGCACGGATTATTTACCGTCGACGGTTCCCCCGGCACCCAAATCGGACCGAATCAAAACCGTCAATGCGGCAAGCAGCCAGTCCTCTACAATGAGTTCATTGTTTAAACGTTCTTGCTCGCACAGCATGTTGCATCCGGAAGGCATATTATGCTGCAGAAAATCCAACGCTTTGGCGGGGCAATGTTCGCGCCCGCCATGCTGTTTTCCATATCGGGCCTTATGGTCGGCGTCTCCGCCCTCGCAACGTCTGCGGACATCGTCGGCGACCTCGCCGTATACGGAACCCCTTGGTATGTTTTTGGGCTATCATCCAGCGCGGCTCGTGGACGGTCTTTAAACGCCTCCCACTGCTTTTTGCAAATCTCGCCTCGCGAGTGCACCAAACGGGCCGGAATCAAGGCCGTGCTTGACGCCCTGGGGCCAGATCACGGCACTGTGTACGGCATCGGCGACGCAAGCAACGACATCGCCCTCATGGAGGCGGTCGATGTTGGCGTCGCCATGGGCAACGCGCCGGACTTCCTCAAGGAAAAGGCCGACTACGTCACCGACAGTTTCGACCACGACGGCGTCGTCACCGCGCTCGAACACTTTGGACTTATCTAGCCGCGCCTCTTGCCGCATTTGCGACAACATGGCTCAATCGTCTTCAACCGCCGCGCTCAATGCCCTAATGTGGCAATATGTTGTCTGCATAACGCAACGATGCAACCTAAGAAAGAATGCGAGAACCCGTGTCCAGTCCGTTTACCAGCTTTTTAGCCCAGCATTTTGACCAGATTAACGACTATCTGGCCACGTTCTTTGACGGACAGGCGACCTCTGCCGATATCGAGCGCTACCTGTATTGCCCGCTCTCGGCATTTACGGCCAATGCCGGCAAGCGCCACCGCCCGCTCATCTGCATGCTCGCCGCCACCGCGGTAGGCGGCAGCTTTGAGAGCGCCCGAAGCGCGGCGGCGGCCATCGAGCACTTTCAGTCGGGAGCGCTTATCCATGACGACATCGCCGACAACGGCCAGCTGCGCCGCGGCAAGCCCTGTATGCACCTTACCGAGGGTACGGGACTTGCCATCAACTGCGGCGACCTAGCGCTCACCATGGTTACCAAGACGGTTCTCGACGACCCCACGCTCGAGGCAGACGTGAAGCTCCGCGTGCTCCACGAGCTCACCGAGATGATCGTTCGCACCATCGAGGGTCAGGCGCTCGACCTGGGCTGGGTCCGCGATGGGCGCTTTGACATCTCGGTCGACGATTATCTGGACATGGCGACGCACAAGACCGCGTACTACAGCGGAGCCACGCCACTTGCTGCCGGAGCCATTATCGGTGGCGGCAGCGAAGACCAGATTGAGGCGCTGCGTGCCTTTGGCCTGCACACGGGCCTTGCCTTTCAGATCCAAGATGATCTGCTCAACCTTATTGGCACCAAGGAGGCCGCCAACAAGGACTTCCGCACCGATATCACAGAGGGCAAGCGCACGCTCGTCGCCGTGCATGCCCTGTCAGACGAGCGTTATCACGACGAAGTCGAGGCGATCCTTTCCTCGGGCACCGAGGACCCCGTGCAACTCGCACGCGCCGTGGAGATCTTCCAGCAGACCGGCTCTGTCGATTTCGCCCACACTTACGCACTCAACCTGACTGCCAAGGCCAAGGCCGCTATCGAAGGTGTCGAGCTCGACCCGCATGCACGCGAGCTGTTCGACTCCATGGCAGATTTCTTTGTGGAGCGCCTTAACTAGCGGGGGTTATAAAACCTGTCAGCAGCGCATTTGGGTACAACTTGCTACACTGTTGAGTGCATGTTTATGCAACCCTTTGCGTTGTCTATCCGACACACGCTCAAATAGTACGAATGGTACGCCGAAAGGGGTTCGTTCATGGAACCTATCACAACGGGCATGCAGGGAGCAGCCGTCGAGGACGTCCAGTCCCGCCTTCTGCAGCTCGGCTATACAATCGATGACGCCGAGGTCGCCGACAAGCGCTTTGGCACCACCACCGAGCAGGCTGTTGGCACCTTTAGGCTCGACAGCGGCCTTGCCGCTGGCTACGCCGTCGATATCCCCTGTTGGAGCGCCCTGGTAGACGCCTCGTATAAGCTGGGCGACCGCACGCTTTATCTGCGCATGCCCAATTTCCATGGTGCCGACGTTCGGGCCCTGCAGAGGGCACTCAACGTTTTGGGTTTTGCCTGCGGTGAGGACGACGGCTACTTTGGCCCGCACACCGAGGCGGCCTTGCAGCAGTTCCAAGAAAATGTCGGCCTGTTTGCCGACGGCATGGCATTCCAGGATACCTACGCCTATATCAACCGTCTGCATCACGTGTGGGAGGGCAAACCCTCGGTTACCGAGGCCGAGTCGCGCATCGGCTTTGCCCGCGCCGCCAACGTGCTCGAGCGCTTCCAGATTGCCGTCATCGGTGAGGACCCCATCGCACGCAGCGTTGCATCGCGCATGTGGAACATCGCCACGGCGACGACCGACAACAGCGGCATGATGCTTTGCGATTCCGAGGTTCCGACCGACGTGGACCTGGTACTCGAGATCGCAAGCGATGAGCTGCCCGCAGATGCAGCGCCGCGCGCCACGATCGCCCTTGCCGAATGTCACAACCTGGCGCAGCGCATCCGCACTGCCAATATCGCCGCGCAACAAAAGCCTGCACGTATCCGCATTGAGCTCACGGGCATGACGCGCTACAACGGAACCTTCACCGCAAGCGACGCCCAGACACTCGCCGTACGCCTGCTCGATGGCGTTTGCGATGCCCTCGCAGATTAGGTAAACTAGACGAGCTGCTTTTGGGCAGCACCACACATTGGGACGTAGTTCAACGGTAGAACTCCGGTTTTTGGTGCCGGCTGTTGGGGGTTCGAATCCCTCCGTCCCAGCCAAGGTAACTGAGCGCCCCGGGCTTTCATCAGCCCGGGGCGCTTTCTTGTGGGCATGCGGAGGGATTCGAACCCGCAAGGGTGCGGAGCTGAGGAAACGCGAAGCGTTTTCCAGCGCAGCACGCAAGGAGCGGAGCGACGCAGCGGGGCGCGGCCGCCGGCAGGAGGACGCGGAATCCCTCCGTCCCAGCCAAGGTAACTGAGCGCCCCGGGCTTTCATTAGCCCGGGGCGCTTTCTTGTGGGCATGCGGAGGGATTCGAACCCGCAAGGGTGCGGAGCTGAGGAAACGCGAAGCGTTTTCCAGCGCAGCACGCAAGGAGCGGAGCGACGC
>NZ_JBQKLJ010000004.1:0-160458 GCF_052116285.1 Collinsella sp. Sow4_E3 | reverse complement strand
GTCCTTTCCTAGAACCTGTTGTTGTGGTGATTTCAGATTCTAGGACGAAGGCCGTTCTTCGTTAAACGAGCGCTAGGGTGTCACCCTTACACCAACATTTTCGACGCGATCATATGCCCCGCTCTCAACACAGTTAAACTAACGAGTGATTGTAGCCGTTAGCGAAGCCAGCTCTCCCCTAGTCCCGATTAAACAGATCCCTCGTGTATACCTTGTCCGCACGTCAGCGAGCTCGTCGCTCCAGCGGTTGGCGACGATCACGTCGCAGCCGGCCTGCAAGGCCTCCAGGTCGTGCGTGGCCTCGGACCCGATGAATTCCGGCGCGTCCAGCGTGGGCTCGTAGACTACCACGGGCACTCCCTTGGACTTCACGCGCTTCATGACGCCCTGGATGGAGCTCGCGCGGAAATTGTCGGAATTGGACGTGATGTTGTTACAAGGAAGGTTTTTTCGGTTAAGACCGCTGGGCTACAGGGTAAGTTGTCTGCACAGTCGGCATGGCGACTTTAATGAATAGAAACTAAAATTCCTTTTAAGCCCTCTATTCAAAGCTCCTCAATGACAAACGTGGAATTTTACATGCATTTTCATGATGTCGCTATTCAGGCCTGTTCCCACTAATGCTTCGTAGAACTCCCTTTCCAAACAAAAATCCGAGATATTTATCGCATAAGTTGACGAGTGGAACAAGAATGACCATGGATGAAACAAACAACAATACGGCCATCTCGTTTGCACCAAGGGAGAGCCCTGCGACAGGAAGAACTCGGACGACAACTGCACGAAGGAGGGATATGAAGCGAAAATACACCACATACATAACGATACTCGTCCGTCCAAGCCAGACGAGGAATTTAATCTCCTCAAGAAGGCGACCGAGCACACATACCCACAATTTTCCAATCATAGCTGTAAGGAAATAAAGAGGCCAAAAGCCAAATGACCCTTCATACATTACAATTGGAGCATTCATTTGGGAGAGGGCAAATAGCACCGGGACGAGAAAGACAACAGCTGCCCACATGCCGGACTTGGCAAAGGTATTTGTCTTGAGATCTACTAGCCTCCACACATAACCGAAACAGAAAAAGAAAAGGCTGGCGAGTACGGTCTCGGGGCGAATGGGACATAGATCGATGCCTAGAAGGTCAACGAGGGGTGCTGCAGTCATGACGAAACAGAGTGCAAGCAACCACGCCTTGACAGAGTTGCCAGCAAGCCTTGTAAGCCACCAAAACAGCAGCATGCAGATGTAGAGCACCGGAAGAAACCACACTAGAAGCGACTCGATGAGCGTAAAGACGCTCACACCTTGAGATGTGGCCGAATAGGCGAAGACGATTACGGCGAGGGTGATCTGCGGGACAAGCAAACTTCGCGCCTTCTTAAATGCCCAGGCTGCAAAGGTCCCATCCGTTATCTTTACACACATACCTGACAGGAAAAAGAACACTGGCATATGGAACGAGAGGACAAAGCGGTTTACGGGATCCTCGAGAGTCATATAGCAGTGACCCAGAACGACGAGCAGCATTGCGATGCCTCGTGCGCAGTCTATCCATCCTATACGTTCGTCTCGCCCCTGGGCTTCCGACCCCCCGCGCGTGATTATTACCGGGTTCGTTCAAGTGGTCCCCTTTCTAGCTTTTCAGATCTTTCTTAATTTGCGTAGTAGAGATCTCCGGTGTTCTGGGCAGGTAGACGACGTCACAGCCCTCCTCGGAAAGATAATCGAATTTGCCTTGCCAGTCATCACCCATAACGAACGTGTCGATGTGGTACTCGTGGACGTCGCTCCTCTTCTGCTCCCATTCTTGTTCAGGAATGACCAGATCGACATACCTCACAGCTTCGAGTAGCCTCTTTCGCTTCTCGAAGCTGAAATAGCACTTCTTCTGCTTCTCGTTCCAGTTGAATTCGTCTGTAGACAGCCCGACAACCAGATAGTCGCCAAGAGCCTTTGCACGCTGGAGAAGATTGATGTGTCCGTAATGCAGTAAATCGAACGTTCCATAGGTGATGACGCGCCTCATCGGACATCACCTCCTTCCTGCATCCATGCTTTCCCATGGACACGGGGGCTCTGTGGTGTCGGGGTGCGCCAGTCATCTCCATACATATGTGTTAGATAGCTCTCGGGATCGGCGAAGGTCTTGAAATTCCTACCCGAGAACATCACCTCGGAGTTGCCATCGAACATTCGGCGAGGATACTCTTCGCGGGGCGCCCCATAGGCACCAAATAACACGCCCACTTTATCCGAAGATTCGAAGGGGCTCCAGCGGCAGATATCTTGAATCTTTTCAGCGAGGGCCTGCTGCGAGAAGAGTCGCCTGCCGACGATCGAGGCGAGACGACGAAGGGCGTTCTTGACACCGCCTCGGTTTGCTTCGCTTGAATAGTCCCTGGCGAAGACGACGCCGGCAACCTTTACCGCGAATCGCAGGTCCGCCATACGGGCATCATAACCCTCGGGAGGTAGGCCGTCGACGGGAAAAATGTCTACGTACACGCCCATGTGATCGGGCATTGCGAGCCCATCCTCGACGAATCGAGTCTTCAAACTTACCAGTTTTGAGAAGTTCCACGGGTAACCTTCTCCAGGGCTAAGCAACTCGCACCTTGAGTCGCCGGAAAAATCGGCTACAAGCCTATCATAGTCGGGGCGAGGGACAAGGACATCGATGTCGTCATCCCATGGAATTGGCGCTCCACCCCGGACCGCTCCGAGCAGTGATCCTGCTGCAAGGAAGTAGCGCACGCCGTGCGAGTCGCACCATGAGGCAAACCGTTCTAGCAGGGCGAGCTCCTCGTCCTGGATTTCTTTCAGGGTCATTTCCTTCATTTCTTATGTTCCTTTCGCTTGGGACATATCGAGGATGCCAGTCCGTTGTAGACATTCATAAGCAGGCATTTTGAGTACGCGGGGGCGCTCGGCAGTTTAGTCAACGCAAAAAGCGTGTCGAACCAGCCCATGGTCAGCAGATACCACCATCTGCCCGGATAAACCTTGCGCGCGATGTAGCGCCGGTTGTCGATGAAATATCTAACTGCCTCGTCAGAGGGGGTGCGCCATTCGGACGAGGCAAGGTGGTGCACATAGATGTTGGGATCTAAGATGCAGAACAGTCCAGCCTTCTTGGCGCATTCACAATACCGCATAGAGAAGTCAAGGTCCTCGGCATACGCGTAGCGCTTCAATCCCTCATCGAACCAGACACCCCAAAGCTCCATGAGCGAGCGGCGCACGCAGAAGAAATAACCCATTGCCCACTCCGTCGGAACGCGTTGCGAAACCGGCATCGGGTACCGTCCACGCATGCTCGCACGCACGATATACCCGTCCTTGCGCCAAGGTTTCTTCATTCCGAGGAGTGTTCCGACAATATCTCGTGCCAACCCAGGCCTCACGGGGCTTCCATGCACTCCATTCTCGGCGATGTCGACGCCGGCCACGAGCGCAAGCCTGTTATCGTCCATCGCATCCGCAAGAACGGCGACAGAATCACCGTTCACAACGATATCATCGTCTGAGAACAGGATAATATCGTTGCTTGACACTCGCGCGCCGATATTGCGCGCGAGTGTCAAGCTCGGAATCGCACTGCACACAACATCGATGTCTACGCCGCGTTTATCCAGGATGCTTGCCGGGTTAAAGGGCTCGGAGGTCTGGTCAACAATGACGATCTGCCTTGGGAGAACTCTTCCAGCGAGGTACGACTCAATGGTGCCCTTGAGGACCTCGGGCCTGTTATAGGTCGGTATAACTACGGTAATGTCAGCGTATTCCTCAGCAACGCTCATCTCAGTTCGCCTTCTTTCCGCGGACTGCCTTCATGGCTATCCCCTTGACCATCTCAAAGTTCTCATTGTGCAGCAGGACAGACTCAAGTGCGTAAACAGCCGTACCCACGACAATTTGAATAAGCAGCATCAACGGGTAAGGAAGACCGCAAAGCGTAAGAGAGAAGACGGCGCATCCCATCAAGAGCGCCATCGCGAAATTGGGAAGGCAGGCTCTCAGCTGTTGTGCGAGACCCACGCCGACGGTTGTCTGTAAGGGCATGGCGCTAAGTACGGTACCTACAAGCTCCCCCACGAATGCAGCGCCCAAAATAGCGAAAGGCGAATCGAAGAGGATTGCCGCCGCGACGAGCAGACCCAATCCAATAAGGCGCTTGGCCATGATCACTCTGAAGTAATCTCCGCTGTGACCGATAGCATTGAGAGCCTGGAGGCCAGCGGTCTGGAACGGGAACAGCGAACTAATGGCGCAGTAGATCATGAGGAATGGGACTGCACCCATCCACTTATCGCCAAGTATGATCCAGACAAGAGGTTCGGCTGCACAGGCGAGTCCCACCATGAGGGGAAAGACAAGATACGTGCTTGCGGAGATAGTCTTGAGCAATAGCATGCGCAGTCCAGGCATATCGTCCTGTTTAAGTGCGTAGCTCGGGAACATAACGGACTGGATGGCTCCGTCCACGTTGTCGATAAGCACCAGTGGAAACATTTTACCCTTGTCGGAAAACGCGAGCGTAGCCGCCGAGAACTTCTTTCCTATGATTAGGCTTTCGAGGTTGTGGTAGAGCGTGTCTATAAGGTTGGCTCCCAGTAGCTTCACGCCAAATTTGAAGAGGCCGACGGTGCTTCTCACCGAAAAGCCGAACTTGGGAAGCCAGCGTAGGTGTAAATGGAGCAGCAGGCAGGTCAACAGCTTGTTGCCGAGCTGATACACCACAAGCGCCCAGGCGCCGTAACCCATGAGTGCGAGACCGATTCCAATGGAGCCCGCCGCCGCGACTGATGCGAGGCTGCATTTTGCTTGGGTTTTAAATTCCATTCGCTTGGAAAGGATGGAAATCTGCAGGGAGTTAAAGGCTCCGGGGAACAGCACGAGCGCAAGACCCCTGAGCAAAGATTCGAGCTGCGGCATCCCGTAGAACGCTGCGATGAACGGCGAGCAGAAGAAAAGCAGAAGATAGAGCAGCATGGCCATGCCCATGCTGTAGAAGAATACAGCAGAACGGTCGGCTTCGTCGGCATCGGTCTTCTGAATCAGGGCTGAGCTCAGCCCTGATTCGACAAACACGGTGGCTAGGTTGATGAAGATGGCGAGCATTGACACCGAGCCATATTCAGTAGGCTCAAGGATTCTGGCAATAACAATGGAAACCACCATCTGAATAACCTGCGCACCAAATCGCTCGCAGAGCTTCCAAAAAAGTGATCCAGTAATCGACTGTTCGTTCCCGCTATTCATGAGCATCAGCCAATTTTAGGGGGAGGTTGAACAACTCGCAGTAAGCCTCGGGAGTGCAGTTGTGGAACTCGTTTTCGATGGCGGTGTAGTCTGCTTCTTTGCCCATATTCCCAACAAGGAAATCCCTAACCTCGCGTGCGACCGAGACCATATCAGAGCGCCTCTCATCAACCAAAAGACTGAGGGGATAGCGCTTCAAAACGGGAAGGCATGCCTCGTCATCGATTGAATAAGTTGAAATGATGGGCTTACAACAACCCATGTATTCAAATATCTTTCCTGAAATGGCGTTTGGGTTCTTGACGCCCATGTTCAAAAGAGCATCCGCGGATGCGAGCACACCGAGGAGCTTTTCATGGGGAATGTAGGGAACAAACCTAACCCTTTTCCCATACCCAACCAGATTATCTTTCAGCTCACTCGTGTTGCTGGAAGTAATGATCCAGAGGACAACGTCTAGATCGTGTAAGGCATCGATCAGTGCTGCTGCGTACTCAACGTTTCGGCCCCAAAGATTACCGGCAAATACGATGTTGACTTGCGAGTCGTCGAACACAAGCGCAGGTTCGGAATCGGCATTCGCCACCACAGGCTGAAGATAAGGAATCCCCATAAAACAAAGTCTTCCAGTTTCTGCCGCCCGCTTAGCATAGGACTTTGTGCAAAGATGTGCCCGATGGCTCATCATGGCAACAGAGCAATCTGCGGTATCGAGAATACGCTCCTCAAGAGCGGCTCTCCTTTTGTCGACGAAAGCCATGGGAAGATACCCGGGTTTAGTTCCGCCCGAGAGCGCGTCCCAGAAGAACTGCAGGTAGCGCACCTCAGGGTGGTTTTGCTTCAGATTGAAGCCAGCCATCATTGTCTCGTAGCCATAATGCTCACAGGCGATCACGTCAAACGAGTGTTGAGCGTAAAGCCTTTCCGCTTCGCGAATGAACTTCTCTGTTCTTATGGGGTAAAAGCAGGGGTAAATGGGGATCGTGAATACCTGGTTGGCACGGAGCACAACCCTGTCGAAGACACGGACAAACCTGTCCGCAGCGGATCCCGGTCTACGAAGTGCGCCGTCCTTGAACTCGAAGTATGGTCCCACGGGAAAGCGGTGGACGTGGACCCCGCCAATCTCTTCCTCGAGCGGCTGGTTGTGGTAACGCATGCAGAGACAGTGTATTTCCACCTCGCGCGTTGTCAAAAGCCTTTGGATAATCATGTCGTCGCACAGTACGTTCGCCGAACGCGCCGAGGGGTACGACTGCATTATGAATAAAACTTTTTTCAAAGGTGTTCCCTACTTCAGATACCAGTCTTCGTCAATAACGTCGGCGATGCTTAGAGGCCCATCTTCAAAAGGCGATAAACTACCTTCGGCCAAAAGCTGCATCGAAGCCTTCAAGAGCCGCTCGGCGGCGCCCTTGGCGCTCCAAGGACCGCGGACCTTTTCCGTTCCAGCTCGGGCGATGTCTCCAAGCATGTTTAAATCGCTCAATAGAGCGGAGATCGTGTCCGCCAAATCCACCGCGCTCTCGGAGCGAAAGATCAGCCCGTCGACACCGGGCTCGATGAGGAAAGGCGCCGAGCCAATCTGATTGCTCGCGACGACGGCACAGCCGGCAGCCATGGCCTCGTTTACCGTTGCCCCCCATCCTTCCTTGCGGTTGCTAGTCGCGAGGAAGACGTCGCTGTTACGCATGAGGGCGAGCGTATCCTCAGAAGATAGCGCGCCGACAAATGTAACTCGATCGTCCACGCACAGTTTACAGGCAAGTTCCTTTAGTGAAAGCTCTTCTTCGCCGCCTCCGGCTATGGTCAGCCTGAAGGGCACGTTGCGGTCCTTGAGTTCTTTTGCCATGCGCACCTGCAGATCGACGCGCTTCCACGGGATGAGCCGCTGGGCAGAGCACAGTGCTACATCCCGTTGAAGCGGCCTACGTGCTTCCACGGGACTAGCGTCAACCTGTGGGAAATAACCCCATTTAAGGCAGCGCTCGACGGGATAGCCAAACTTGTCGAGGTCTCGCGCGGTATAACCACTTGCGCAGAGTACGTACATTGGAAAGTCGTTATACCGGGTAAACCTATCATACGTTCGATATCTCTTGGGTGGAACATAGGTCCACCAATCCCCGCGCTTGAGAATACGCTCGGAATAGCGGAAGAACGGCTTTCCGGTATTAGCGCGAGCACGGACATAGCTTTCATCGCCTACCATGTCACCAAACACTACAATATCATCGTTTACAGCATGCGCCATGGCCTTCTCTGCTTCCGCGCGCCCAAGGTACTGCTTTACGATGAACGGAAAGCAATCGTTCATACAAGCACGACCCTCAAGCCCGTCAGACTCTTGCATCGCCACAAAGCAATAATCGACATCAGGGTTGGAAGAAAGTTCATGTGCGATTGGAAGCTGGTGCGCATTGAAGAAATTCGAGAAAAATGAAATTGAAAGGCTCATTTTCGTTCACCCAACGCAGGCATACAAAAGACGAGAAAGACGTCAACCGGGGCACCTTGAAAACCTTCCGCCATCCAGCAGATAGGAATTGAGGCAAACATCGCGACAATAAATAACGAATAGTAGTGCCCCATGTTTCCCTTGTTCGAAAAGGCCATACGGATAGAAACGACAATCCAACAAGAGAAAAGAACGCAGCCCAGTGCACCATAGCCAGAGATGATCGATGGTAGGAATGCACCCCCGTTCAAGACGCCAATTCTACCCGAGAGAGCGGACAGCGCCTCAGTGGATCCAGATGCTAGGACCCAAGATGGCAAGTTCTGTGCATAGAAGAATCCTTGATTGCCATCCCCGACTCCAAATATCGGGTAGTCTTTGAAAATCTCAATATCATTGATGATAGTACTGTTCCTATAGGCAGTAGATTGATTACCGGCATCAGATATCTTGCCCAGCACCGACTGCAGGGTACGATAAAAGTCAGAGTTGGCGAAGATTTCAGGATGTGCGACCAAATAGACGAAAACAATAAGCAAGGTGATGATACAGAGACAGAGAGTTAGGATTGTCGCCCTCGACTTCTTCTTGCCAATGTTTAAGACGGCTATTCCGAGAACGACAAAGGCAACTGTGACATAGACTGTCGTCGAACCTGTCATAAAGGCTAGCACAAGGAGGGCGGCAAAAGCGGCGCCGTAACGGGCGCCGCCTCCTGAAGTCGCCCGACAGTAACAATACGGCAAGCAGAGCAGGCCGAGGGTCTTGCTCATTGCTGCAGGCTCACTGCCGATGCCGGTAAGTCGCTTCGGGCCGTAAGCCTTAAAAGCCGAGAACCATCCCCCAACGTTAATAAAATCAAATAGAGTAGAGAAACCCGGTATACCGAGGGCAGCGCCAGCCTGGATTCCGCCCACCACAAGAACTATGACGAGGAGGATATCAAAAGCCTTATCGAGGCTCGCTATACATGATTGTCCGTAAGAATATGAAACGCAGAAAACGATGACGACATCGAAGATGAGCCAGAGCAATCCTTTCGAGATTGAACTAATCGGAGTTGCACCAAATAGTTCATATCCCTGGGCAGTTAATATAAAGGCCATCAGTATCGTGGTCAAAGCACCACACAGGACAAAAGGCACGAAATTTGCGGGAATCCTTCCAAGCTTCAGATGGCCCTTCTTAGATAGTATGATTGCAAAAAGACTGGCCAAGATCAGCAAGAATCCATTGTCTCTAGCGAAGCTAGGGATAATGGGAAGGGAGAGCAGCGGTATTGTTGCCGCAGTGGACAGTAAAACCATTAGTCCAAATATGATTCGAATGTTTCGTGAACGATATTTGGGTGAACTTGCAGATGAAACGACAGGTTCATCCTCATTTAGGGTTGCAACGTTTAGCAATTATCGCTCATTTCGAGTCGGAGCAATGCATCTACGGCATCCTCGGGTTGAATAGCAACAGACGCAGGCATTTTTATGGTCTCCCTGCAACCACCCGTGTCGTAGGTCACTACTGGCGTTCCGCACGCCTCGGCCTCCAGGTTCACTGTAGGAAAGTTATCCTCCGCCGTCGGGTTGAAGAATACATCCGCAGTTGAGTAGATGCCTGCGAGTTCCTCACCTGAGTCTGTGCGGGGAATGCCCACGATTTCTTCAGGCATCATCTTTATCTGCTTTTGAGATAGTCCTACAAGCACAATGACGTATTTATTTCGATTCAACTTGCTCGCTAGCTCTAAAAAGTCTGCGAGGCCCTTGCGCTCGGTCCATGGGCTCGCGACACCCAGGATCATGAACCTGTCGCCTATTCCGTAGCGCTCGCGAAAATCGCTTTTGGTCGGCTTGAAAACGCCAGTGTCGATTGAATTATGACGAACCTCAACGGGATACTTCGAGAGGAAACTTTCCCCAACCAGGTCAGCGAGCCACCGCGAGGGCGCAACAATCTTCATCCGATTCGCCGGAACTAGGTTGAAAATACGTTTCTTCTGATTGTAGTTCCACGAGCAAGAAACACTGGCAAGCGTCTTAGGGTAGGCATTGAGTTGCGAGCACGAATTCGAATATGCACAGCAGTCTTTCCACTGTTCACATTTCGCATATGTAAAGTGCGTACAGTGGCCCGTAAAGGCCCAGCAATCATGCAGGGTCCATTCCACGTGGCAAGCGTGTTTCTCAAGCCACCCGAACAGCATCTCAATATTAACGTAGTAACCATGAATGTTATGGAGATGTACCACGTCAGGTTGAATTTCGTCCAAGCGTGCGAGCAGGCGCTTTGTGGCAGCTTTACTATGGAACCCAGCCTTGCCATCCAAGCGCGTTTGAACCCCGTCGAGGTACACATCCCAATCGCTTGCGAACCGCATCTCATGACAGTCTTCGGCATCTCTACCGCGCCCCCAAAATGCGAAGGACTCCTTGCCGGCGGCAAGGAGTTCCTTGTGCTCCTTCATCATGATATTGCCGGTTGAACCGTGAGGGAACGTGTTTATGTGGGCGTAAACCGTCACTACTGGCACTTCCTCCACACCATCTTGTCCACGACGCCGGTGTAGCTCTGGATGATCTTGACCACCTTGGTGGACACGGTCTCGTCGGCGTAGTCGGGAACGGGCGCCTCGGGAAGCGACCCCTCCGCGTCGAGCTCGACGGCGGTGTGGACCGCCTGCAGCAGTCCCCTCTCGGAGATGCCGGCGAGCGTGAAGCAGGCCTTGTCCAGGGCCTCGGGGCGCTCGGTGGAGGTGCGGATGCAGACCGCCGGGAACGGATGCCCGACGCTCGCGAAGAAGCTGGACTCCTCAGGCAGCGTGCCGGAGTCAGACACCACCGCGAAGGCGTTCATCTGCAGGCAGTTGTAGTCGTGGAAGCCCATGGGCTCGTGCATGCGAACGCGCGGGTCGAGCTCGAAGCCGGTGGCCTCCAGGCGCTTGCGGGAACGCGGATGGCAGGAGTAAAGGATCGGCATGTCGTACTTCTCCGCGAGCGCGTTGATGGCGGTGAACAGGCTCGTGAAGTTCGCCTCGGTGTCGATATTCTCCTCGCGGTGCGCCGAGAGCAACATGTAGCGCTTGGGCTCCAGGCCGAGCTCGGAGAGGATGTTCGAGGCCTCGATCTTGTCAAGGTTCGCGCGAAGGACCTCGGCCATGGGAGAACCCGTGACGTAGGTGCGCTCGGGGGCGCAGCCGGTGTCCTTGAGGTAGCGGCGTGCGTGCTCGGAGTAGGCCAGGTTGACGTCGGAGATCACGTCGACGATGCGGCGGTTAGTCTCCTCGGGCAGGCACTCGTCCTTGCAGCGGTTGCCGGCCTCCATGTGGAAGATGGGGATGTGGAGCCTCTTGGCCGCGATGGCGGACAGGCAGCTGTTGGTGTCGCCCAGGATCAGCAGCGCGTCGGGCTGCACCTGCATCATCAACTTGTAGCTCGCGGCGATGATGTTGCCCACGGTCTCGCCTAGGTCTGTTCCCACGGCGTCCAGGTAGACGTCCGGGTCGTCGAGCGACAGGTCGCGGAAGAAGATGCCGTTGAGCGTGTAGTCGTAGTTCTGGCCGGTGTGCGCCAGCAGGCAGTCGAAGTGGCGGCGGCACTTCTTGATGACCTCGGACAGGCGGATGACCTCGGGGCGGGTGCCCACGATGATCAGCAGCTTCAGGCGGCCGTCGTCCCTGAATGCGATATCGGAATAGTCCTTGCCCATGCGGCTAGACCTCCTCGTAGTAGGTGTCGGGGTTCTCGGGGTCGAAGGGCTCGTTGGCCCACATGACCGTCACGAGGTCCTCGGTGTCTGACAGGTTGGTAATGGAGTGCGTGTAGCCGGGTATCATCTCCACGGCGCGCATGTCCGAGCCCGAGACCACGTACTCGTCGACGGGGAACGGATTTCCATCGGAGTCCTCCCCCACCTTCCTCAGCTTGACGGAGGCGGTGCCGGAGACCACCAGGAACCTCTCCCACTTGCTCATGTGCCAGTGGTTTCCCTTGGTGATGCCGGGCCTGGACACGTTGATGGAGACCTGCCCGCGCTCAGGCGTGCGCAGGAACTCCGTGAACGAGCCGCGCGCGTCCGTGTTGGGCCTGAGGCCGTAGGCGAAGTTGCCCGGCTCGTAGTAGGACAGGAACGTGCTCCAGAGCTTCTTGGAGAAGGAGC
The DNA here is from genome assembly GCF_052116285.1 of Collinsella sp. Sow4_E3. Lineage (NCBI taxonomy): Bacteria > Bacillati > Actinomycetota > Coriobacteriia > Coriobacteriales > Coriobacteriaceae > Collinsella > Collinsella sp. Sow4_E3. The sequence goes on along the minus strand of NZ_JBQKLJ010000004.1, from coordinate 148,579 downwards.
CCTCGGAAAGGTCGGGCACCGAGAGCGTCTCGCGGCTGTCGCGGAAGCTGCCCAGCAGGTAGACGATCTCGCCTAGCGACTTGACGTCAGTTTCCGGGACGTAGCAGAACTCATCACCCTCTACCCTCTCGAGCCCCTCGTAACCGCAGCGGTGCTCCTCGCCCAGCAGCGCACCCAACATCTCTTCGACCAGGTCGTCGATGTAGAGGAGCTCCAGCTCCACGCTGGGGTCGTTCACGGTGTAGGGGCGGCCGTTGGCGATGGCGTCGCAGAAGGTCGCCACGGCGGAGTTGTAGCGCGGGCGGCACCACTTGCCGTAGAGGTTGGGGAAGCGGTAGATGAGCACCGGGGCACCGGTCCTCTCGGAGTACTCCCGGAACAGGCCCTCCCCCGCGAGCTTGGACTCGCCGTAGACCGAGCCCTCGAAGCGGCCCGACAGGCTCGCCTGTGCGGAGCTGGAGAGCATGACGGGGCACGTGTTCCCATGGCGCTCCAAGGTGTCCAGCAGCGTGGAGGCGAACCCGAAGTTGCCCTCCATGAACTCGGACTGGTCCTTGGGGCGGTTGACGCCGGCCAGGTTGAAAACGAAGTCGGCGCGGGAACAGTACGCATCTAGTTCCCCGGGAGTCGAATCGATGTCGTACTCCATGACCTCGAGGGGAAGGAGTGACTGGTACTTCGCGCGGCGGTCCTTGCCGTCGCGGATGTTCTTGAGCGCGCAGCAGAGGTTCCTCCCGACGAAGCCCCTGGCGCCGGTGACGAGGACGCGCACCCTACTGCACCGCCTCGTGCTCGCGGCCCTCCAGGGCCAGCTGCACGTACTCGGCGGTCTTGATCTTGGCGATGGTGCCCTCCACGTCGAGCCTCTCGGTGTTGTGGGAGGTGTAGGACTCGTCTGCCTGGGTCTCCACCTCGCCGTCCACGACGAACTTGTCGTAGTTGAGGTCGCGCGAGTCGCAGGCGACGCGGTAGTAGCCGCCCATGTCCTCGGCGCGCAGGCGCTCCTCGCGGGTCATGAGGGTCTCGAAGAGCTTCTCGCCGTGGCGGGTGCCGATGACCTGGGTGCCCACGCGGCCGAAGACCTCCTGCACGGCCTCGGCGAGGTCGCCGATCGTGGAGGCCGGCGCCTTCTGGATGAACAGGTCGCCGGGGTTGGCGTGCTCGAAGGCGAACTGCACCAGGTCGACGGCCTCGTCCAGGTTCATGAGGAAGCGGGTCATGTTGGGGTCGGTGACCGTGAGCGGCTCCCCTTTTCGGATGCGGTCGATGAACAGCGGGATCACCGAGCCGCGCGAGCACATGACGTTGCCGTAGCGGGTGCAGCAGATGGTGGTGCGGCCGGCGCCGTTGCGGGCGTTGGCGTAGATGATGGACTCCATCATGGCCTTGGACTTGCCCATAGCGTTGATGGGGTATGCGGCCTTGTCGGTGGACAGGCACACGACGCGGTCCACGCCCTCGTCGATGGCGGCGTGCAGGACGTTGTCAGTGCCGATGACGTTGGTGCGCACGGCCTCCATGGGGAAGAACTCGCAGGAGGGAACCTGCTTCAGGGCGGCTGCGTGGAAGATGTAGTCAACGCCGTGCATGGCATCGCGCACGCTCTGGGCGTTGCGGACGTCGCCGATGAAGAAGCGCACCTTGGACGCGAGCTCGGGCGACCTCTCCTGCAGGCGGTGGCGCATGTCGTCCTGCTTCTTCTCGTCGCGGGAGAAGATGCGGATCTCGGCAAGGTCGGTGTTCATGAAGTGCTTGAGCACCGTGTTGCCGAACGAGCCGGTGCCGCCCGTGATCATGAGGGTCTTGTCTTTGAATACGCTCATTAGTTGCCTTTCGATTGAAGTAAATCTTTGATGATCGCCGTGAGTCGGGCGAAGAACTTCTGCCGCGAGAAACGCTCGGAGTAGAGCATCCTTGCGTTTCGAGCCAGGTCTGTGCGACCCTCTGGGCCCATGCGCGAAAAGCGCCTCATAGCATCAGCAAGAGCTACTGGGTCCTCTGCCGGACAAGCAATTCCGCAGTTAGAGTCAGCAATGATCTTGCCGATCGTGCCGTCAACAGCGCACAGGATTGGCTTGCCTGCCGCCAAATAGGACTGGAACTTGCGGGGTATCGTGTAAACAGGGACGAGAGAGCCGCCGTCCGCGGGCCTGGAAAGGGTTAGCAGCATGGCATCGGATTCCGAATAGACCTTCGGCATGGCCTCGATTGACATTCGTCCAGAGAACTCCACATTGGTCGCTTTAAGCTCAACCGCGAGAGCTCTGCATGCATCTAGACGAGAGCCTGAACCGACAATACGAACGTGGATGGGCTCATGTACCAAAAGCGATGCTGCTCGGACAATCGTTTCGACACCTTGATTTCCACCAATATTTCCTGCAAAGGTAAAGACGGTCTTACGGACATTGGCTTCGGCTGTGTCGGCTACGCGCTCGAATGTCTCTTCTGCGAGCTGCGGTAACCAAACGGTCTTAAGATCATGAAGGTTTAACCGCTCGTCGAAGTATGTTGTAAACCCCGGAGAGGTCACCGCCACCATGTCCGCTCGTCTATAGATACTACGAGAAACTCGCCGCATAATCCTGTACGGTAGACCATCTCGACTCAAGCCGCCCGTTAGCATGTCCTCCGGCCACAAATCAAACGACCATAGAAGGCAGGGCACCCCCTGCTTCCTTGCTATGCGTAGGGCAGGAAGTGCCATAAGTACGGGTGAATACTGCATGCATATCACACAGTCGTACCGTCTATCCATTGCGGCGTGCGTCAACCATGATGCAATAGGAAACGAAAAATAATTAGCAACTCGTTTAAGTTTATTTAATCCGTTTAAGTCGGCACCTCGAGAGACAATGGGGACGCGCACTACACGTACGCCATCAACTATCTCGTCCCTGTGCTTGCCTCCACGGAACTCCTCAGGCACATTACCTTCCGGATAGTTAGGAAGCGCTGTCAGCACTGTGACGTCATGCCCCAGTCGCGCTAACCCCTCGCACACCTCGGAGACATTAAATGGCTCGGGTTTATAGTGTTGACTAACAACCAGAATCTTAAATCCTATAGCTTTATCGTTGTCTATTGTCGATCTCATTAGCGGCCTGTCTTGGATTTTCCGAACATTGCACCGAACGTGCACGTGAAGCATTTCCAGTCCATGCGGAAGCAACGGTTCCGAACGTAGTGGAGCTCGATCTCTTGACGTAAACCGCTCTCAAAGGTCGCGGCATTGCGGTCGGTTGCCTGCCACAGGCCCGTAATGCCGGGCTGAACAGAAAGCAGTTCAGCCTTCTCCTCGTCGGAGAAATGCTGATCAAGTTCATCTCTCGTAATGGGGCGCGGGCCAATGACGGAAAGGTCGCCGTTCAACACGTTAAGAAACTGCGGCATTTCGTCGATCGAGCACTTACGAATGAACTGGCCGACTTTAGTGATACGAGGGTCATCGTCGACCTTACGCTCGACTTTCCACTGATTCAGCTGCTCAGGACTCAGATACTTCTGCACGTTGCCGGCGTCGGCGACCATGCTGCGAAGCTTAAGAATCTTGATAGTCTTACCGCCCTTGCCGACGCGCTCCTGTGCGTACAGCGGGTTTCCGGGAGATTCAAGGCAAATGAACGCACAGACAATGGACACTGGAATTACCAGCACAACGCTCACACAAAGGCTAAATATAAAATCGAACAGTCGTTTTAGAAATCGATAGACCAAAGTACCGCTCGGCTTAATCTCTAAAGCAGCTGGCTTCGCTCCAACGGCTGTGGTACCGCTATATTCAGTTTTGTCTGACACTATTTCCTTCAAACCTACGTCCCCGCCCCCGGGGATCCTCCCTGTCCCGTTAAACAGTTGCCCGTAATTAGGCGATCGCCTTTTTAAGGTTTCGCATTGCGCGCTGCTCGGCCGAAAGCACGGCAAGGCCAACGCGCGTAGTTACGCGTCGGCCGCACAGGTCGAGCTCCAAATAAGCAGTGCTCTTGCGTCTGTTAATGGTTTTGATAAGGCCTTCGTGGCCCAGCAACGGACCAGCCGTCACTACGACCTGGTCGCCGTCTTTTAAGGCCTCGCTCATGGGCACAACGCGGTCTCCCTTATGCGTAAAGCCACCAATAAGCTGGACCTCTTCTTTTGCCAGCGGCACAAACTGACCGTCCTGGGATAGCACCCGGGCAAAGTCGTCCATGCGTAGCAGATACTGTTGCACGGTGCGGGGATCTGCCGTGTCGCAGATAAGATAACCGGGAAAGAGCGGCTTGGTCGTATTGACCCATTCGCCGTGTACTTTAATCTCGGTTTGAAATTGGGGATAAAAGAGCTCCTGAATGGAGCCAGCCGGCACCACGTGCTCAATGCGCTCTCGCATTACATCTTCGAGACCATTAATGACCTGGATCACGTACCACACGAGCACCACCCCCTTGCTGTCTTACGTGTGGCTCACGGGGTTTAGGTATGGCTTCGCCAGGGCGCTTGTGCGCGAAGGCGCTCCATATTCAAACCCTGAGCCCAGTTAGACAAGCGCGTGGCTCTGCCCCACCGTGAACGGTATGTATAAGTGCAGTTGCTAGAGACGCGGACGTGTATCGCAAAATGACCGCGACCCCAGCTGGCTGCGTGCGATCCAGTCAAGCGGGAACAAAACTGAATCGCACGCAAACAGCTGTAGGACTGCTGCGATGAGTCATGGAATATCGAATCGAAAGAACAGCTTGCCCGTAGACAAAAACAAAGCCTTTCGATGCGAAACGCATGACGACTATTGGAGCTCGTGGTTTTTCTGGCACCGCCGTTACGGCCGGATGCTGATCGACCCTGTGCTTTGCGGCTTGCTGGAGCCGTGAACACAGTTGAACCCATGTAACGTTATTTATCCTAGCACAGCAGGTAGCCCATACGTTTTGGGGTATGTTGAGCAACATATTGGTTATTTGCCGTGGTTATGGGAGATATTGTGTCGTCTTGCACACATTACCGCAGGTTTATGGGGGTGTGTGGGTTGGCGACCACTGCCTGAGTTGTAAAGCTGGCGGCGTGAATTGTTCAAACTATTATGTTTTGGCTAACAAACTTTGTATAAAACGGGGAGGTAATTGCGCAACTTTTTACAGGTTGATGCGAGCGTCACTTTGGTTTGTAGTGTGGACACGTATGAAAAAAGGCCTTCGGTTTTCCGAAGGCCTTTGCATTCACGATGGTGGAGACGAGGGGGATCGAACCCCTGACCTCTTGACTGCCAGTCAAGCGCTCTCCCAGCTGAGCTACGCCCCCGTGACGAGGCAGTACTATAGGGGAAGATTTCCTTTGATGCAAGGACTTTTTTGGGTTGTTGCCCTGCCTTACGGGTTTTCCTGGGACGGGGCTGAATTAGCTGGTTTTGGCTTAGCCAAAACCAGCTAATTAACCCACCGTCCCGATAAAACCCTCACGCGGCGATTGCCTGCTCGCCCACCGTCCCGATAAAACCCTCACGCGGCGATTGCCTACTCGCCCACCGTCCCGATAAAACCCTCACGCGGCGATTGCCTACTCGCCCACCGTCCCGATAAAACCCTCACGGTATAAATAACCGATCGCGATGCCTTGGTGGACTTGAATCTTGGCCGTTTTCCTTACGACATTAGAGATGCCCGTGTCGGCTAGCAGGCCGAGGGGGCTGTGGTCCAGTTCCCATTCTAGGCCGTGTTCGCTTACTACTGTCCCAGGGGCTATGGCGATGATGGAGAAGGTTTTGCCCTCGGCACCCTCGATGGTCCAGGTCTCGTCCTGGTGCAGGATTCTGGCCGTCACTTCGTCTTCTTCGATCCAGACGGGGGCGTCCGCATAGCCTGCCAGTAGCCCTAACACAGACAGGGCCATGTCCGGGCGACCGCCGGTGGCGCAGGTCGCAACCACCTCGGCACCCGGCCAGCGGCGTCGGACGGAATCGAGCGCCAGCGCCAGATCGGTATAGTCCTTGTAGGGGTCGTGGCGCTCAACCTCAAAGGCCTCGGCGGCATCGACCAACGCGCGACCGGTGTCGCTCACCGTGTCGGCATCTCCTACATACACGTCGCAGACCAGCCCCGCGCCCAGAAGCGCGTCGAGCCCGCGGTCCACGGCGACAACGTGGTCGCACTCCCCCGCTAGTCGACGCAACAGATCCGCGCTCGCCACCACCGGCGAGCCGCAAACAACTAATACTTTGCAAGCCACGGCCCTCGCCTAGCCCTCAAACGAAAGCACGCGGGCCAGATCCAGGTCCTCATAGCTGTCGATAAAGATGTCGCAGTTGTCGCGAACCTCGTCGCGCTCCATACGGCCGTGCGGGTCATAGATGCCCACGCGCTTAAAGCCTGCAGTGCCAGAGCTCTTAAGGCCAAAGACGGCGTCCTCAAACACCCAGACGCGCTCAAACTGGTGACCGCGGCGCTCTTCCAGGCGACGCAACGCCAGCTCGTACACGTCGGAGAATTGCTTGGAACGGCCCGCCTCGCCCGTCGTGGTAATAAACTCCATGTAGGAGTCGAGCCCCGCACCCGCGAGTGCGGACTGCACCAGCTCGGCCGGCGTGGACGTGGCCACGCACATAGCAATGCCGGCCGACTTCGCCTGCTCCAAAAACGCCAGGAGCCCCTCGCGCGGCGGCACCTTGGAGTAGCCATCGATCAGGATGTCGCTCAGCTCGCGATACAGCTCCTCGCCATTTTCGCCAATGCCCCACGTGTCGTGGTAGGCCTGGCACTCGTCCTCGAGCGACAAATGCTCAAACTGGGCAAAATCGTCAATCGTTACATCAATGCCGTGACGGTGCAATAACTCGGGCGACGCATAGTCCCAAACGGGGGTGCTATTTACCAGTGTGCCGTCGCAATCAAAAATAAAAGCAACATTAGAGGCGGCTGTGTGGTTCATTCGCAAACCTTTCAATGTCAAATGGTAAACAACCTGCTAAAAACGTTTTACCAAACGTAAATCTAAATATCTTGAAAACCCTAATTGGTAAAACTGTCAAGAGTTTTACCATCGCAATTCTGTCAGTGGCATAAACATGGCGCTCACCGATTAAACGCCACCGTAAATCCACTTTCGTCCATAAAAGTAACGGACTGGTGTTATTGTGGTTTTTGCCGAAAGTTCCACCGAGCACGCGAGGTGGGACGAATCATAGAGCTATCGCCGTCCCTTCGATTCGTGCAGCCTTGGACCTTTCGCATCTAGTCACCAAGGCAACACGCTGCCGCGTCATGATGGGATCAAACGTGAGCGATACAAAGCTAAAGCCAGCAACCAAAAAGCCCGCTACCCGTAAAGCCGCCCCGCACGCACCGGAGCTCACCAAGGACGATGTCTATCTGTTTGGCATTGGAATGTGGGAGCGCAGCTGGGAAAAGATGGGCGCGCATCCCGACACGCAGCAGCGCACGCGCGGCTGGCGTTTTTGCGTTTGGGCGCCCGACGTTAAGAGCGTCCACGTTATCGGTGAATTTAACAATTGGGACGAACAAGCCAACCCGCTGGTGCCCGTACACACGAGCGCTATCTGGGAAGGCTTTATTCCTGGCGCCGAGCAGGGCCAACTCTATAAATACCTCATCGAGACCAACGAGGGCGAAAAGCTCTACAAGGCCGATCCGTACGCCTTTAAGGCCGAGTGCCCTCCGGGAACGGCGAGCGTGCTGTGGACCCTCGATGGCTACCAGTGGAACGACGCCGCGTGGCTCAAGCGCCGCGCCGGCCACAACCACATGTCGCAGCCGCTCAACATCTACGAGGTGCATATTGGCTCGTGGAAGCGCCACGGAGACGAGCCACAGGGCGAGCCGGACGAGTACGGCAACTACCCCGGTCCCATGGACCCCTTCCCTGCGCAGCGCGGCGAGTTTTACACCTACGACGACCTGTCGGTGGAGCTCGTGGACTACGTGCGCGATATGGGCTACACGCATATCGAGGTCATGCCGCTTATGGAGCACCCCTTCGATGGCTCCTGGGGCTACCAGACGACCGGCTACTTTGCCGCCACGTCGCGCTACGGCAACCCGCAGCAGCTCATGCACTTTATCGATGCGTGCCACGAGGCGGGCATCGGCGTGATCATGGACTGGGTGCCCGGCGGTTTTTGCGCCGACTCCCACGGGCTTGCCACCTTTAACGGGCACATGCTGTTTGAGCACGAGATTCACCCCAACTGGGGCACGCACAAGTTTGACTTCGCCCGCGGCGAGGTCCGCTCCTTCTTGGTCTCCAACGTGCTGTACTGGATCGAGAACTTCCATGTGGACGGCATTCGCATGGACGGCGTGTCCAGCATGCTGTACCTCAACTTTGGCATTGACGATCCTGGCCAAAAGAAGTTCAACAAGTACGGTACCGAGGAGGACCTGGACGCCAGCGCGTTTATCCGTCAGGTCAACTGCGCTGTTGAGGCGCACTACCCCGACGTGATGATGATGGCCGAGGAGTCCACCGCGTGGCCGCTTGTGACCTATCCGCCGCAGGACGGCGGCCTGGGCTTCCACTACAAGTGGGACATGGGCTGGATGAACGACACCCTGCACTACATGCAGACCGATTTTCCGTGGCGCCCCGGCAATCACGGCTTGCTCACGTTCTCCATCATGTACGCCTTTACCGAGAACTTTATCTGCCCGCTGAGCCACGACGAGGTCGTGCACGGCAAGTGCTCGCTCATCGGCCGCATGCCGGGTGACTGGTGGCGCCAGTTTGCCGGCCTGCGCACGCTCGCCTTCTACCAGATGACGCACCCCGGTGCCAAGCTCAACTTTATGGGCAACGAGATCGGCCAGTTTATCGAGTGGCGCTACTACGAATCTATTCAGTGGTTCTTGACCGAGCAGTATGAGACCCATGCACACCATCAGGCGTTCATTAAGGCGCTCAACCACCTGTATACCGCCGAGCCCGCCCTGTACGAGCGCGGCTACAATGACGACGGCTTTACCTGGATCGACGCGGACAACTCCAAGCAGTCCATCGTGAGCTTTGTGCGTCAGGGCGAGGACGTCGATGACGACCTCGTGATCTTGATCAACTTTGACCCGGCGGCCTACGAGAGCTTCCGTGTGGGCGTGCCGCGTGAGGGAGACTGGGAGGTCATCTTTGACTCCGACCGTCCCGAGTTTGGCGGCAGCGGCTATGCTGGCGAGGAGCCCTACACCTGCTCGAGCGAGCCCTATCCCTGGAACGGGCAGATGGACTCCATCGAGATTAAGGTGCCCAGCCTGGCAGGCGTGGTGCTTAAGCGTCGCGGCCCCAGCAGCTATAAGCCGCCCGTGGTCGAGGAGCCCAAGAAGGCGACCCGCAAGCGTGCGTCCTCGGTAAAGCCCAAGCCAGCGGCCGCCAAGAAGGCTCCGGCCAAGGCAAAGGCTACGACGACCAAGGCCAAGGCTAAGGCCGCCGCAAAGCCCGCTGCCAAGGCTACCGCGACCAAGAAGCCGGCTGCCAAAAAGGCCGCTACCAAAGCCAAGTCTGCTTCTGTTAAGTCATCACCTAAGGATGCGTAACAAAGCCGTTACAGCTGTAATTACCCGCCCCAGCGGGGCGTAGGATACAAGTCACAACCGTTCCGGGAGAAACATCCCCGGGGGAAAGGAACGTATGAATAAGATCTTCGACAACAAGCAGGAGTTTACCGAGCTTTATCGCGATGCCGTCATGAGCATTAGCGGCAAGAGCGTCGAGGCCGCCAGCGACCTGGATCGCTTTAACGCCTTGGCCAAGCTCGTGGCCGAAAAGGCCCGCACCGTTGCCACCAAGAGCGACGCCCGCGCCACCGCCGAGGGCAAGAAGCGCGTGTACTACTTCTCGATCGAGTTTTTGATTGGCCGCCTGCTCGACAACTACCTGCTCAACTTTGGCGTGCGCGACATGGTCGCCGAGGCGCTCGACGATATGGGCCTTGACCTGTCCGTCATCGAGAGCCAGGAGCCCGATCCGGCGCTGGGCAACGGTGGCCTGGGTCGACTGGCCGCATGCTTCCTGGATTCCATGGCAGCCGAGGGCATTGCCGGCTACGGCAACGGCATGCGCTACCGCTACGGCCTGTTTAAACAGGAGATCGTCAACGGCAGCCAGGTCGAAACCACCGACGAGTGGCTCACCAACGGCTATCCCTGGGAGGTCCGTCGTCAGGACAAGGCCGTGACCATTAAGTTTGGTGGCCGCGTCGAGGGCTTTGAGGAGAACGGCCGCACGTTCTATCGAACCGTGGACACGCAGGACATCCTGGCCGTCCCTTACGACATCCCCGTGGTGGGCTATGCCGGCGAGACCGTCAACAAGCTGCGCGTCTGGGCCGCTGAGCCGGTCGAGGAGCACTTTGACCTTGAGGCCTTCAACCGCGGCGACTACGCCCTGGCCGACGCCGAGCGCGCCGAGGCCGAGGCCATCAGCGCCATCCTCTACCCCAACGACGCCGGCGAGCACGGCCGTCTGCTGCGACTGAAGCAGGAATACCTGTTTGTCTCGGCCGGTATCTATAGCCTGCTCGACACCTTTGAGAAGGAGCACGGCGCGAACTGGGAGCTGCTGCCGCAGTTTGTGGCCATCCACACCAACGATACGCACCCCGCCATGTGCGGCCCCGAGCTCATGCGCATCCTCATCGACGAGAAGAAGCTCGAGTGGGATGACGCCTGGAACATCGTGACGCAGGTCGTGAGCTACACCAACCACACCATCCTGCCCGAGGCCCTGGAGAAGTGGCCCATCGGCACGTTCTCCAAGCTCCTCCCCCGTGTGTACCAGATCATCGACGAGATCAGCCGTCGTTGGCATGAGTCGTTCGATACTACGCAGGAGGGCTGGCAGGAGCGTCTGCGCCAGACCGCCATCCTATGGGACGGCGAGGTTCGCATGGCCAACCTGTCCGTGATCTGCAGCCACAGCGTCAACGGCGTGGCCAAGATTCACTCCGATATCATCAAGAACAATGTGCTCAAGGACTTCTATGCCTTAACGCCCGAGAAGTTCAACAACAAGACCAACGGCATCTCGCACCGTCGCTTCTTTGCCGAGGCCAACCCCACCTACGCCAAGCTCGTGACCGAGGCCATTGGCGACGGCTGGCTCAAGGACGCCTTTGAGCTGGAGAAACTTAAAGGTTTTCAGAACGACACCGAGTTCCTGAAGGCCGTGGGTGCCTCCAAGCGCACCAATAAGGAGCGTCTTGCCGCCTACGTTAAGGCAGAGACCGGTCTGGTTATAGACCCCAACACCGTCTTCGATGTTCAGGTAAAGCGTTTTCATGCCTACAAGCGCCAGCTCATGAACATCATGAAGGTGATGGACATCTACAACCGTCGCATCGCCAATCCCAACTTCCACGTGACACCGACGACCTTTATCTTTAGCGGTAAGGCTGCCTCGAGCTACACCTTTGCCAAGGAGACCATCCGCCTGATCAACTCGGTGGCCGAGGTTATCAACAACGACCCGCGCGTCAACGAAGTCATGAAGGTCTGCTTTATCCCCAACTTCCGCGTGAGCAACGCACAGCTCATCTACCCTGCCGCCGAGATTTCGGAGCAGATTTCCACAGCTGGCAAGGAGGCCTCGGGCACGTCCAACATGAAGCTCATGATGAACGGCGCCATTACGCTGGGCACCCTCGACGGCGCCAACATCGAAATCGCCGATTTGGCCGGCCGCGAGAACGAGGCGATCTTTGGCCTGACCGCTCCCGAGGTCGAGCAGCTCTGGGCATCGAACAGCTACTTTGCGTGGGATACGCTCAACAATGATCGCGAACGTCTGGGCCGCGTGATGGATGAGCTCAAGGACAACACGTTTGCCGGCCTTTCGGGCAACTTTGAGAGCATCTACAACGAGCTTATGAACAACAACGACCCCGACCTGGTCATGGCAGACTTCCGCAGCTACGTGGATGCATGGGAGAAGCTCACGGGCAGCTATGGCGACCAGGAGACCTGGAACCGCAAGGCCCTGCTCAACACCGCCTCGAGCGGCTGGTTCTCGAGCGACCGCACCATTCGCGAGTACCGCGACGAGATCTGGCACGCTTAAAGGCCGCGAGTTCCCTTTGCCGCACGGCATTACTCGACGGGCGCGACCGAGCGCCGCGCCCGTCGCTAATGGGTTTAGGAACATCGATGACAGAAGGAGAAACCGATGAGTAAGAAAGAATGCATCGCGATGCTCCTCGCAGGAGGACAGGGAAGCCGATTGGGGGCACTCACCCAAAAGATCGCTAAACCGGCGGTTAGCTTTGGTGGCAAGTTCCGCATTATCGACTTTTCGCTGTCCAACTGCTCCAATTCGGGCATCGACACGGTGGGCGTTCTGACGCAGTATCGTCCCTATCTGCTGCATGCCTACGTGGGCTCTGGCGAGGCGTGGGATCTGGACAGCCGCGACGGTGGCGTGTCGATCCTGCCGCCGTACGAGACGCAAACCGGTGGCGCATGGTATGCGGGCACGGCCGACGCCATCACGCAGAACCTCGACTACATCAAGTCCAACGACCCCAAGTACGTCCTGATTCTTTCGGGCGATCATCTGTATCGCATGGACTACCGCAAGATGCTCAAGACGCACATTGAGAACAACGCCGACCTCACGGTGAGCGTTATGCCCGTGCCGTGGGAGGAGGCCAGCCGCTTTGGCATCCTGACCACCGACCCCGAGGACGGCCGCATCACCAAGTTCACGGAGAAGCCCGAGAAGCCCGATTCGAACCTCGCGTCCATGGGCATCTACATCTTCTCGGCCGACGTCCTGGTCAAGGCGCTCGAGGAGGACGCTCTGGACCAGCGCTCGAGCCACGACTTTGGCAAGGACATCATCCCCAAGCTGCTCGGCGAGGACAAGCGCCTGTACAGCTACGAGTTCCACGGCTTTTGGAAGGATGTTGGCACCATCGCCAGCTTCCACGAGACCTCGATGGACCTGCTGGGCAACAACCCCGAGTTCGATCTGTTTGACAAGAGCTTCCCCATCATGTCCAACATCACCACGCGTCCGCCGCACTACATTGGCCCGGACGGTCGCCTGGACGACTGCCTGGTCTCCAATGGTTGCAAGATCTACGGCACCGCTCGCCACTCGATCCTTTCGACCGATGTCATCATCGAGGAGCGCGCCGTGGTCGAGGACTCCGTGCTGCTGCCGGGTGCGCACGTTAAGAGCGGCGCGCACATTTGCCGCGCTATTTTGGGCGAGAACTCCACGGTCGAAGAGGGCGTGAAGCTCGGCTCTGTCGATACCACCAAGGATACGGCCGTCGTTGGAAATGACGTCGTTGTCGGGAAGGGGGAATGATCCGATGATCAATCGCAAGGCCATCGGCTATATCACCGCTAACTACTCTTCGACCTACGGCAGCGTGCTGCTCAAGGATCGCCCCATCGCGTCCGTTCCGTTTTTGGGCCGCTACCGCCTGATCGACTTTCCGCTGTCCAACATGATGAATGCCGGCATTAAGACCGTCGGCGTTGTCATGCCGGGCAACTACCGCTCGCTGATCGACCACGTGGGCTCGGGCAAGGACTGGGGCCTGGACCGCAAGAACGGCGGCCTGTTCATGGTGCCCGGCAACGCGTATGGCACCACCAAGGGCGGCATGCGCTTCTTGCTCCGCGACATCATCTCCAACAAGACGCTGTTCCAGCGCTCGGACAAGCCCTATGTTGTGATGATGGGCACCAACGTCATCTTTAACATGGACCTCAACACCATCATCGAGGCGCACGAGAAATCCGGTGCCCAGATGACCGTGGTGTACTGCAAGGCCACGCACAACGTCGAAGACGAGACCAAGCTCGATATCAACGAGAACGGCCGCCTGACGGCCGTAAGCGCCGGCGTCGCGTACGGCGACAACGCCTCTATGGACTGCTGCATCGTCAACCGCGAGACGCTGCTCGAGATCATCGACCACTACCAGGCCGCCGACTATCTGGACCTGCTCGAGGCACTCCAGGGCGACTTTGGCAACATCGACGTGTGCAGCTATGAGTACAAGGGCGAGGTCGTGGGCGTGTTTAGCGAGAAGTCGCTGTATCGTCGCAGCATGGACCTGCTCGACCAGACCGTGGCCGATCAGCTCTTTGACCCCGAGCGCCCGATCCTGACCAAGGCCCACGACGTGCCGCCTTCGCGTTACGCGACCGGCAGCCACGCCTGCAACTCGATCATCTCGGCCGGCTGCATCATCAAGGGCACCGTGCGCAACTCGATCCTGTCGCGCGGCGTTGTGATCGAGGAAGGCGCCTCGGTGACCAACTCGATCATCAACCAGAGCTGCATCATCAAGAGCGGCGCCCGTGTTGAGAACGCCATCTTGGACAAGAACAACGTGGTTCCCACCAACACCGAGCTTCGCGGTACGCCCGAGAACATCCTGGTGCTGGGCAAGGCTCCGTTAACTTCCGATACCACCATCGCTCGTTAACGTTGGCACCACATAATCGCACGTAACTTGTAGAATAGTCGCCCGGTTAGCGCCAGGCGACTATTCTCGAATTGCAACATGGGAGACATAATGGCACAAACCAGCAAAAAGATGCAGATCGTGTTTGCCTCGGCCGAGTGCGCGCCGTTTGTTAAGACCGGCGGCTTGGGTGACGTGGCGGGCTCGCTGCCTGCGGCACTCGTGCGCGCTGGCGCCGAAGTCATTGTGATGGTGCCCAAGTACGCCACCATCAAGGACGAGTACAAGGCGCAGATGGAGCACTTTGCCGACTTTTACGTGAGCCTGAGCTGGCGCAACGAGTACTGCGGGTTGGAGAAGCTCGAGCACGACGGCGTCACCTATATGTTCGTGGACAACGAGCACTACTTTGCGCGCGACTATCCCTACGGCTTCTTTGACGACGGCGAGCGCTTCGCGTTTTTCTCCAAGGCCATCACCGAGAGCCTGCAGCACCTGCCCGAAGGCTTTGAGTGCGACATCCTGCACTGCAACGACTGGCAGACGGCGCTGGCGCCCGTGTTCTTGCGAGAGTTCTACCAAGGCCTGCCGCTGTACGACCGCGTCAAGACCGTGTTCTCGATCCACAATGTGGCGTTCCAGGGCCAGTTTAGCGACACCGTGATGGAAGACATACTGGGTATGGCGCATATTCCGGCAGCCGCCACGCAGTTGCGCTGTGACGCCTGCAGCATTAACTATATGCTGGGCGCGTTGCACTATGCCGATGCCATCACCACGGTGAGCCCCACCTATGCGGGCGAGATCCAGACGCCCGAGTTTGGCGAGGGCCTGGACGGTGTGCTGCGCGAGCGTTCGTACGCTCTGCAGGGTATCCTCAACGGCATTGACGTTGTGGGTTTTGATCCGGCGACCGACAAGCGCATTGCCGCCAACTACACGGTTGATGACCGCGCGGGGAAGGCCGTATGCAAGGCCAAACTGCAGGAGGAGTTGGGGCTCGAGATTCGCGACGACCGCCCGCTTATGGTGATGGTCACGCGCCTGACGCGACAGAAGGGCATGGACCTGGTCATGTACGCGCTCGACCGTATCCTGTCCGGTGGCGTTCAGGTGGCCGTGCTGGGTACCGGCGACCGCGACTACGAGGACGGCCTGCGCTACTTCCAGGGCAAATACCCCGGCACCATGGCGGCGCGTATCGAGTTTGACCCGGCACTTTCGCAGCGCATGTACGCCGCCGCCGATATGTTCCTGATGCCCTCGAAGTTTGAGCCGTGTGGCCTGTCGCAGATCATCGCCATGCGCTACGGCACCCTGCCCATTGTGCGCGAGACCGGTGGCCTGAAGGACACCGTGCAACCGTACAACGAGTTTACCGGCGAGGGCACGGGCTTCTCATTTAGTCACTTTAACGGCGACGAGATGGGCGACGCGGTGTTCCGTGCGGCTCGCCTGTTCTGGGATAACCGCAAGGCCTGGGATCAGCTGGTCACGCAGGCCATGAGCCAGGACTTTAGCTGGACACGTTCGGCCGATAAGTATCTGGACCTGTATTTCTTTATGCACCCAGAGATTGAGAGGCCGGTGGCAGTGGAGGCTGCTGCGGTTGTGGAGGAGCCGGTGGCTGTTGAGGCTGCTGCGGCTGTGGAGGAGCCGGTTGCCGCTGAGGCCGAGCCTGCGACACCCGTTAAGGAGCCGGTTGCTGCCGAGGAGCCCAAGGCCGAGGAGCCCAAGGCCGAGGAGCCCAAGGCCGAGGAGCCCAAGGCCGAGGAGAAGCCGGCTGTCGACGGCGAGGTAAAGCCCACGGCGAAGCCTGCCGCCAAGAAGACGACGACCCGCAAGACGACGTCTAAGAAGGCCACGACCACGAAGGCCGCTACGAGCAAGACCACCGCTGCCAAGGCAACCACCACGCGTAAGCGTACGACCGCCGCTGCCAAGAAGGCCGTCGAAGCCGAGGCCGCTCCCGAGGTAAAGGCCGAGGCCACCGCTGAGGCTACCACTGCCGAGGCTAAGACCGCGGCAAAGGCTCCGGCCAAGACCGCTGCCAAGAAGACGACCGCGACCAAGACCGCAACCAAGACCGCAACCGCCAAGAAGGCCACGGCTACGAAGTCGCCGGCGACCAAGGCTGCTACGACGAAGGCCGCCGCGAAGACGGCCCCGAAGGCTACTGCAAAGCCCGCCGTCAAGGTCGAGGAGGCGCCCTCCGAGCCCAAGGCCGAGGCAGCTGTCGAGGCAAAGCCGGCCGCCAAGACCACCACACGCAAGCGCGCCACGACAACGGCCAAGAAGGCTACGACCAAGACAGCCGCTCCCAAGGCAGAGGCTAAAGCCAAGGACAAACCCGCAGTAGAGGCCGAACCGGAACCGAAGGCCGCCGAGGTCAAGACCGCTCCGAAGGCTACGGCAAAGACCGAACCCGCCAAGAAGGCCCCGGTCTCCCCCGCCGCTCCAGCCGAGGAAAAGGCTCCGACCAAGAAGACCTCCGTCCGCAAGGCAACGGCCACCCGCAAGCGCCACTAGCCCACAGACGATCTAAAACCTAATAAAAACCCTTAACAAGGGGCGCTCCAACCGGGCGCCCCTTCTCTGTAGATAGTTGGTAAAACGATTTTCTAGGACAACCGTTCGCCGATAGTGAGCGACTGTAGTTTATACAACTAAAGTGCAACGGATATACTTATGCACTGTGCGTTAAGCCCATGACCCGCTGGCCATGATTGTATAGAACTGGACCGTACTATGAGATTGATACACAACAGCCGCCTGACGCAGTTTCGCACTCCTTTTGGCGCTGTGACCACTGGAACTTCCGTTTCGCTTTCGGTGATTTTGGAGGATGCCGACCCCAACCAGGCAACGCTCACCCTGCGCACTTGGGTCGACGGCACCGGAGAGACCTTGATCCCCATGGAGCACAAGGGCGATGGCATCTTTACCGGTGAGCTCAACTGCGCCGAGCCCTGTCTTGTATGGTACAGCTTTATATGCAATATCGAAGGCCAGTCCGAGGTCCGCTTGGGTGCGCCGCAGGGTCGCACCGGCGGCGAGGGCGTTGTATACGACTACGCCGAGGTTCCGTCCTTCCAGATTACCGTCTACAAGCACCGCGAGAACCGTCCCACCTGGTACGAGCACGGCATGGTCTACCAGATCTTCCCCGACCGCTACGCCCGCGACGAAAACTGGCGCGAACGCACGCTGGCCGAGGTCGAAAAACCGCGTAACGGAATCCAGCGTCGCATGGTCGAGGACTGGAACGAGCCGCCCGTGTACGAGCGTGCCGAGGACGGATCCATCAAGACCTGGGATTTTTACGGCGGTTCTCTCAAGGGTATCCAAAATGACCTGCCCCGCATCGCCGAGCTGGGCTTTACGGCCATCTACCTCAACCCGATCTTTGAGGCCGCGAGCAACCACCGCTACGACACGGCCGATTACACCAAAATCGACCCGATTCTGGGAACCGAGCAGGACTTTACGGAGCTATGCGAGGCGGCCGAGAAGCTCGGCATTTCCATCATCCTGGACGGCGTCTTCAACCATACGGGCGACGACTCGATCTACTTTAACCGCTACGGCAACTATCCCGGCGTCGGCGCGTGGCAGAGCGAGGACTCCCCGTGGCGCGATGCGTTTACCTTCCACGAGGACGGCTCGTATGACTGCTGGTGGGGCGTGAGCAACATGCCCGCCCTCAACGAGAATTCCGAGCTCGTGCGTAAAAAGCTTCTAGGCAAGGACGGCGTCATTCGCAAGTGGCTGCGCGCCGGTGCCCACGGCTGGCGACTCGATGTGGCCGACGAGCTTTCCGATGACTTCCTGGCCGATATCAAGGCCGCCGTGCTCGAAGAGAAGCCCGATGCGCTGCTGCTCGGCGAAGTCTGGGAGGACGCCTCCAACAAGATCAGCTATGGCCATCTGCGCCGTTATCTGCAGGGCTCCGAACTCGATTCCGCCATGGACTACCCCTTCCGCGACATGGTCATCGGCTTTTTGATGGGCTACAGAGATGCCTATCAGGCTGCCGAGGACATCGAGACACTGCGCGAGAACTACCCGCGCGAGGCACTGGCCTGCGCGCTCAATCTGCTTTCGAGCCACGACCGTCCGCGCATTATCTCGGTGCTCGGCGGTGGTCCCGACGAGTCGCAGCTACCCGAGAGCGAGCGTAGCAAATGGCGCTTGGACGAGAACTCCATGGACCTGGCCAAGAGGCGCTTTTGGTTGGCGACGCTCATGCAGATGACCTTCCCCGGCGTGCCCTCGATCTATTATGGCGATGAGTACGGCCTGGAGGGCCTCACCGATCCGGGCAACCGCCGTACCCTGCCGACAAAGGACCAGCTCCACGATTTCGATACGTTGGCCATCGTGAAGAACGCATCCGCCCTGCGCCGCGCGTTGCCTTTTATGGTTGACGGCGAGATCAAGGCCTTCGCGCTTAACGACGACGTCCTAGCCTACACCCGCACGGGCAAAGACGGCGAGGCTGCGACCGTTATCATCAACCGCAGCCTGCGCAATTCGCACCGCGTGACGATTCCGGCGCTCGGTGAATGCGCGAGTGACGTGATCAGCGGTCACGAGTGCGAGATCCACAACGGCACGGTCACACTCGATCTGTATCCACTGGGCTCTTCGATCATCTATCACCATGCCGAGAGGCGCCTGCAAGAGCCGCTCGATCATGGTGCGGGCGTCGTGTGCCACATTACCTCGGTGCCGACTGACGATGGCAAGCCGGGTACGATCGGCGCACCCACGCGCCGCTTTATCGACCACCTGGCCGCCATGGGCATGCGCTACTGGCAGGTCCTGCCCGTCAACCCGACGGATTTCTTCCGCTCCCCCTATGCCGGACCCTCGGCTTTTGCGGGTAACATCGACCTGCTGCCCGAGAGTCACGAGGAGCTGGCCGCCGACTTCGCTTCTTGGAAGGCCCGCGGCGGCGAAGATGCCGACCCGCTGTACACCGCGTTTAAACATCGTAATGCCGATTGGCTCGAGAAGTACTGCGTCTACATGGCCGTTAAGAAATACTTTGAGGGCGAGTCGCGTCACAATTGGCCGGCAGATGTCGCGCGCTACAACGAGCATCTGATCGACGACAAGCGCTTCCACGACGAGGCCGAGCTTCAGGCGTACATGCAGTACCGCTTTGACCTGGCTTGGTGCGAGCTCATGAACTATGCGCACAAGAAGGGCATCGAGGTCATCGGCGATATCCCGATGTATGTATCGGACGATTCGGCAGATGCGTGGAGCGAGCCCGAGAACTTCTGGCTGTCCGATACCGGCAAGGCAATCGAGATCTCCGGTGCGCCGCCCGACAACTTTGCGCCCGAAGGTCAGGTGTGGGGCAACCCCACCTTCCGCTGGGATCACATGAAGGAGAGCGGCTATCGCTGGTGGCTCGATCGCCTGCGCCGAGCGTTCGCGCTCTACGACCGCGTGCGCCTGGACCACTTCCTGGGCTTCCACAACTACTTTAGCATTCCCGCTGGCAAAGCCTGTGCCGACGGCCGCTGGCTTGCTGGTCCGGGCAAGGACCTGTTCCAGACCGCCTACGACGAGCTGGGTCCGCTCAATTTTATTGCCGAGGATCTGGGCTATCTGACGCCAGGCGTTCGCGCTATGGCTTCGACCTGCGGTTTTCCCGGCATGGACGTACTGGAGTTTAGTGACTACGACGTTCGCTGCGGAATTCATCCCACGCCGGGCAAAATCCTGTACACCTCGACGCACGACACTTCGACGCTCGCTGGCTGGTGCACGCGCTCCTTTGCAGGCGGCGACGAGCCGAGCGGTGCTGAGGTAGCGGCCAAGCTGATGGGCGACGCGCTCGCAAGCGACGCCCCCCTGGTGATGATGCCGCTGCAGGATGTGCTGGGGCTGGGCGATGACGCACGTATGAACGTGCCGGGTGTAGCCACAGGCAACTGGACGTGGCAGGCACAAGAGGCAGACGTTGCGGAGGCCGAAGAGAAAACTGCGAAGCTCCTGCGCAGCACCCATAGATTCTGGGGCGAAGCGTGATAAAACCCCCGATATAGGGTACAGTTACAAACGTTTGAATTTTTGCGGGCAGAGCGATCTGCCCGCTTTGTGCTGAAAAGGAAGTATTATGGCGCGCTACGAATATAAGTGCACGAGCTGCGGCAACGTTTTTGAGGTTGAGCACCCCATGTCCGAGACTCCCGAGGTTGTATGCCCCAGCTGCGGCGCCCCGGCATCCAAGACGTTCTCGGCCAGCGGCATTAAGTTCGACGGCAGCGGTTTCTACAACACCGACCAGCGCAGTGGCGGGTCCAGCACCAGCGCCACAAGCGGTTGCTGCGCCGACTGCCCACATAACCACTAGCGACAAGCGGTCCCGACACCCAGGCTTCCTGATGAGTTGCGGTGAAATAGTTCCTGAATCAGCCCTTTCAACGGCCAAACAGGATCCATTTCACCGCAACTTTTCTTTAGATCGGATTTCGGGCTGATGCTAAGTTTGTAACATTTCAAAACCCTGCCGGATTACGGGGCCGAATTGGCAACCTCTATCCATTCCGGTAATTTGCAAATTTCAACAAACCATCTACCTGCGGTTTTATTTAGGCCATTTTTGCTGTGGTCAGGCATCACCAATCTTGCCCCGTAATCCGCTCTACTTTTGATAGCAGCAAGTATGAAACGGGGCTATTTTTCCCACTCTTTAGCTAATTTGGGACGGGGCTTTTTTAGCTGCCCCAGCTGATAACGCAAATGTTTGGCCGACTGGCGGCCAGGGCAGCTAAAAAAGCCCCGTCCCAAATTAGCTACCCTTGGAATCCGTTTTACTTGCGGACTAGTCTGGCGCAGAAGTGGCCGTCGTAGGAATCGGCGTTTGCGGGGACGCTCTGGAAAAGTCCACGGTCGTTCTGGCGTACGGAGACAAGCTTCTTGGCCTGCGCGAAATCGGGGAGCTGCAAAATCTGGGCTTCGGAGAGCGGCGCCACGGAAAAGCCGGCGCCCTCGGGAGAGGCTAGGAAGGCATCAACGACCTGCGTGTTCTCCTCGTCGAAGACCGAGCAGGTGGCATAGATAAGCTCACCGCCGGCAGCCACGCGCGCGGCTGCTTCCTTGAGCATCGTCAGCTGCAGGCGGGGCAACTCAGTCGTAACGTCGCCCTCGGCAAGGCGCCACGGTATCTCGGGATGACGGCGCATGGTGCCGGTGCCCGAGCACGGAGCATCGATAAACACCGTGTCGAACAGGGCAGGCTCGCCAAGCATCGCGTCAAAGGACGTGAGCACCTCATTGAGCTCGCAGGCATCGCCCGACACCGTACGAACACCCGTAATACCCGCCTTATGCAGACGTGCGAGATTCTGGTCGCACTTGCGGTCGTGCAAATCGAGTGCGGTGTGCTGGCGGTCATAACCGGCACGCTTGGCTTGGCACATCATCACATAGGTCTTAGTGCCACGACCGGCGCCAATCTCTAGACAACGCCCGGGACGGGTCGCCGCGGTAGCGATGAGCTGGGCGTTAAGGTCCGAGGCCACGGCAGCTGCGCGCTCAAACACACCCGACGCAACCGTGGCCTGCGCGTCGACCGGCGCATGGCAACCCGGGAACACGGGTGCCACAAGCTGCGAAATGTACGGATCGGGTTTGGTTGCAAAGGCATTCTCGTGCAAAGCCAGCGGCGCGGGCGCCAGATTGCCGGCAAAGCCGAAAGCGCCCTCGGGTGTATCGAACGACGCCATAATGCGAGCGCACAGCCAGCGCGGCATGCCCATCAGGCGAGATAGGCGAACCAAACGGCGCTCGGACTCATCGGCATCCGCCGCAGTGGCAAAGTCCTCGATGTTGTTCGCAACCTTATGCAGCACGGCGTTCGCCAGACCGGCGGCAGACTTAGCACCGCTGCGCACGAGCTCAACGCCCTGACTCACCGCAACGCGACCCGGGGTATGCAGGTAGAGCATCTCGAAGGCCGAGATACGTAGTGCCATGCGCACACGGGGCGCGACCTTTTTGGGCTTATCGAGAAACTGGTCGAGCAGCTCATCCAAAATGCCCTGGGTGGCTGCAACGCCCAGTGCCAAACGAGCGGCGAAAGCAGAATCGCGCTGGTCAATGGCCTTGGCCGAGGCGCGGGACGAGAGCACGTCACGCGCGTACATGCCGCGGCGATCGGCCTCCATCAAAACATCGAGCGCGAGCTTGCGCGCGGGGGAAAGCTTACTCATGACAAAACACCCCACGAAAGATCCGCACCCTGCAGGCCGGCAGCCCAGGCAGAAGCAGCCATAGCACGCTTACCATCGGGCTTAACCTCGAGCAGTTCGACCGCGCCATCGGACAGGCCCAGGTAGACGCGCTTGGCCTGAACGGCGACGAGCCCCTCACCAAGCGATACATCTGCCGGCGCGGCATCGAGGACGCGCACGGTCTTGCCGGCAATCACGCAGCGAGCGGGAGCGGTGTCGGAAGAGGCAAGCACATGACGCACGCAATCAAGCGCCCCCATCTGCGGATCCAGACGCATCTCCTGCTTGGAAATCTTGGCAGCATGCGTGACAAGGAACTCATCCTGCTCAGTCCAAACAGCCGAGCCATCGGCAAGCGAGGGAAGCGTATCGGCAAGCAACTTACCGCCCAGCTCACCAAGCTCCATGGTCAGTGCCTCGGCATGTTTACCGGCAACCGAGGTCGACACCTGCGCGCAATAAGCGCCCGTATCCACGCCATGCCCAATGCGCATAATGGAAACGCCAGCAACCTCGTCACCAGCAAGAATGGCACGCTGAATGGGAGCAGCGCCACGCCAACGCGGCAGCAGCGAAGCATGAACATTCACAATACCGAGCGGCGCCATATGCAGCACCTCATCGGGCAAAATGCAGCCATAGGCAGCCACACAGAAAATATCGGCATCAGCAGCCTTAAGGCGATCAATAACATCCGGCGTCATACGATTTGCCTCAACAACGGGCAGACCAAGCTCAAGCGCCTTGGCCTTAACAGGAGACGGCTCCAATTTTTTACCACGCCCGCGAACAGCATCGGGACGCGTAATTACCAGCGTAATCTCATTCCCAGCCTCAACAAGCGAAGTAAGTGACGGCACAGCAAAATCTGGCGTACCCATAAACACAATACGCATAAAGAACGTCTCCCCTCAAACAAAACCGAGACGGCTACAAATAACAGCGGAAAGCCAAGTCGCCAGCCCATCCGCAATAACAATTCAACAAGAACAAATATACCCAAAACCAAAGAAAGAGCCGCAATAAAAGCAGCTCTTCCGACAAAGCAATTATCAGCGAAGACGCCCCTCCCTGGCCCGACGTCACCCGGGCGAAAAGGAGCACGAAAACACAGTCCCCTTCCGCCGCAGGGCTTAGGTTGTTGCTCCACGCGCAGTTCCGCACGAGCCGAAGAGCACTTAATGTGCTCTTCGTGCGAGCAGGACTGTTTGAGCATGGAGCAAAACCTAAGCCCTGCGGCGGAAGGGGACGGTGGGACCTACTCCGTCTCGCCCGGTCGAGCGCCGCGGGCCAGGGCGTCCTGGTACTCCTTGACGGCCTTGATGCGCTGCATCGGCTTGAGTCGCTCGAACATAGTGTTGCCGTGCAGGTGATCGATCTCGTGCTGCAGGCACACGCAGAACAGGTCGCCCGAGGCCTCATAGCGAATCAGGTTGGCGTCCAGATCGTATGCCTCGACAACGACATGGTCGGGACGCTCGATCTCGCAGCTAATGCCGGGAATAGACAAGCAGCCCTCGCTAAACGGCACCAGATGGTCGCTCTGCTCAACAATGACAGGGTTGATGAGCACGTACGGGTCATAGTCGTTCTTGTCGGTATAGTCGCAGTCGATGGTGACGAGCTGGATGAGCTCGCCGATCTGCGGGGCGGCCAGGCCGCAACCGCCGTTGTCGAACATCATCTTCTTCATCTTCTCGGCAAGCGCCTCGATCGCCGGGGTGATCTCCTCGATGACGGCGCACTCCTGGCGCAAACGAGGGTCGGGCGACAATACGATTCCGTTGGCTTCCATGGCCATCCTTTCGGGTTGTTACATCAAATCATAGGCGTCGACGTCAACGCTCACGCTCACGCCGCGCACGGAGCCCACCTCTTTGAGGCAGGCGTCGATATCATCAGAGACATGGTACCCTACCGGCGACTTTACAAGCAGATGGAAGCGGTAACGGTCTTTGGCTCTCTCGATTACACACGAAGCGGGGCCCAACACCTGCGGCACGGCGCTCCCCGCTCGCAAAAAGTCAGGAGCAGTGGCATGCCAGCGGCGCTTGAGAAGCTTTGCGATGCGCCCAATGTAGTCCTGCGCATTATCACGATTCGCCGACCACACCAAAATGTTGACAAGACGCACGAAAGGCGGGTACAGCGCGTCTCGGCGCTGGTCCAGGTCGTAGTCGGTAAAGATCGAGCGGTCGTGCTCGGCAACGGCGCGAATGACCGGGTCCTCGGGCAGATACGTCTGGATGATAACCTCGCCGGGGCGATCGCCGCGGCCGGCGCGACCGGCGACCTGTTCCAGCAAATCGTAGGCGCGCTCCCCTGCCCTAAAATCGGGCAGCTTTAACGCAAAGTCGGCATTGACCACGCCCACGAGCGTGACCTCGGGAAAATCGAGGCCCTTGGCAATCATCTGGGTACCCAGCAGCACCGCGCAATCGGCGGCATCGAACTGCTCGAGTAGTTTTTTGTGCGCATCCTTGCCGCGTGTGGAATCGGCGTCCATACGAATGATGGCGACATCCTCGGGCAGCATCTGGCGTAGGGCGTCCTCGATCTGCTGCGTGCCCAGGCCCATTTTTGCCAGGTAGCGGCTGCCGCACTTGGGACAACGACTCGTGGGCGCCGGATAGGGCTGCACGCGCCAGGACGATCCGCAGGTGTGGCACTGCAGCGTGTGCGTGCGCTCGTGGTACGTGAGCGCGGTAGAACAGTGGTTGCAGGTGGGGACGCAGCCGCACTCACGGCACATCAAAAACGGCGCAAAACCGCGGCGGTTGTGCAGCAGTACGGCCTTCTCGCGGCGCTCGACCACGCGTTCCAGGCCTTCCATCAGCGGTTTAGAGAACATGGAGCGGCTGCCGTGCGCGAACTCGCGGCGTAGGTCGGCAATGCGGACCGTGGGCAGCACGGCGTGTCCCGGGCGCTCGGGCATCTCGACACGCGTCCAGGTGGCACCGTTATACATACCGCGGCGACAGCGGTCGAGGGCCTCGGCCGAGGGCGTGGCGGAGCCCAACACGAGCGGGCACCGATAGCGGCGCGCCATCTCGGAAGCCACCTCGCGCGCATGGTAGCGCGGGCTGGAGCCCTGCTTGTAGCTGGTCTCGTGCTCCTCGTCGATGATGATGAGGCCAAGATCGCTGAGCGGGCAAAAGAGCGCCGAGCGGGCGCCCACGACCACGCGCGCAGCACCGCTGGCAACCATATCCCACTGGTCCAGACGCTCGCCGGCCGAAAGTCGCGAGTGGAAGACCGCGACCGTCTCGCCAAAGCGCGAGCGGAAGCGGCCGACGGTCTGGGCTGTCAGCGAGATCTCGGGCACGAGCACGCAGGCCGAACGGCCGGCCGCCAGCACGCGCTCAATCGCCGAGAGGTAAACCTCGGTTTTACCGGAACCGGTGACGCCATCGACAAGGACCACGTCGCCATGGGCATCAAGGCGGGCGCGTTCAATCTGGGCGAGCGCCTGCTGCTGGCCGTTGGTGAGAGAAACCGGCGCCTTGCCGCTTGCCGAGGACAACGTGGTCTGCTCGCTACACCCACGCCAGGCGCGGCGCTCCTCCACCACCACGACGCCGCGTTTTTCGAGCGCTTTAATAGTCGCCGACATGCTGTTGTAGAGCAGGTTGAGGTCGCGCGTCGTGACCGGGCCGCATTGGAGCGCGTCGATGAGCTGACGCTGACGGACCGCTGTCTTGGGCGGCGTGTAGTCGAATCCCTCGGGCGTGAGCATGACCCAACGATTTTGGATGGGTTTTACAGCGGGGCGCTCAACGGTCCACACGCCGTCATCACCCTTCACGACACGCGGGCTGCCGCCCGGAGGCAAGAACAGACGCAGGCACTCGGAAAGCGTCGCGACGTACTCGTGGCTCATCCAGCGCGCAATGCGTGCAGCCTCGGCGGTAAAGAGCGGCTTGCTGAGGATGGCCTCGATGGGCTTGATGCGCAAGAGGTCGAGGGCGTCGTTGCCTTGCAGGTCGCCCAGCTCGGGCGCGATATCGACGATATAGCCCGCGGCCGCACGGTTGCCAAAGTGGACCAGGACCGTGGACCCGATCTGGGCGTCGTTGGCAAGGGACTGCGGGATGCCGTAGTCGAATGGCTCGGAGAGCGCACGGGTCGGGATGTCGAGGACCACGCTCGCGTAGGCGGAGACGGGTTCGGGTGCGGGCTCGGGCTGCGCCGGGGCGGCGGCAGGGGCCGTGGACCTCGGAGCTTCATCCGGTTCCGGCGAACCAAACAGCGACAGTTGCTCGGCCATGGTCTCTGTACCTCCCATCCCATACGTCTTTAGAAACAAGAGCCCCGCTCGGGTGAACGGGGCTCAGAAACATGCGTTTACGCAGCTGCTACAGCGCCATCGTGCGGGCGCGGTCGATGCGCGCCAAGCAGTCGTCGCGGCCGACGAGCGCCATGGTCTCGCCCAGCGGGGGGCTCACCATGTTACCGCAGACGGCGACGCGCACAGCTTGGAACACCACGCGCTTCTTGAGGTCCATCTGCTCGGGCAGCGGCTCAAGCGCGGCGTCGATGTTGGCAGCCGTCCACTCATCCACGCCCTCGAGCGCGGCCTTGGCGGCATCCAGAATGGCGCCCATGCCTTCCTTGGCCAGACCCTTGTTGACAGACTTCTCGTCATACTCGAGCGTCTCGGCCGTGGCAAAGATGGGAGCGGCGACGGTCACGGCGTCGGCCGGCATCTTGGTGCGCGGCTTGACGATGGCGGCAAGCGCGTCGATCCAGTCCTCGCCGTACTCGATGTTGCCCTCGATCATACCGGCCTCGTGCAGCTCGGGAATCATGATCTCGTCGGCAAACTGGGCGTCGGACATGTTGTTGATGTACTCGGCATTGACCCAGTCGAGCTTTTTGGGGTCGAAGGTCGCCGGGTTCTTGGAAATGCGGTCGAGCGAGAACTTGCTGGCCAGAACATCGCGCGGGATGATCGTGGTCTCGCCGTCGAGCGACCAGCCGAGCAGCGCCAGGTAGTTAACGAACGCGTCGGACAGGTAGCCGGCGTCGCGGTACTCCTCCACCGAGGTGGCGCCGTGGCGTTTAGAGAGCTTCTTGCCGTCGGCACCCAAGATCATGGAGATGTGGGCGAACGTGGGAACGGGGGCGCCGAGGGCCTCGTAAACCATGACCTGGCGCGGGGTGTTGGACAGATGGTCGTCGCCGCGGATGACATGGGTGATCTTCATCATGGCGTCGTCGACGACAGTCGCGAAGTTATACGTGGGCGTGCCATCGGAGCGGAAGATGACGAAGTCGTCGAGCTCCTTGGCGTCGAAGGTCACCTCGCCGTGGACGGCGTCGTGGATGACGACATCGCCGCGGTCCTCGGGCACCTTGATGCGAAGGACGTAGGGCTCGCCGGCCTCGATGCGGCGGCGTGCCTCCTCGGGATCGAGATCGCGACAGCGGCGCTGGTAGCCCTGGAAGGGGTCTTTACGCTCCTGGGCGGCCTTACGGTCGGCCTCGAGCTGCTCCTTGGTGCAGAAGCAGGGATAGGCCTTGCCCTCGTCCCAAAGCTTCTGGGCGGCCTGCTTGTACAGGTCCAGGCGCTCGGTCTGGGCATAAGGGCCAAAGTCGCCGCCAACCTCGGGACCCTCGTCCCAGTCCAGGCCCAGCCAACGCATAGCGCGCAGAATGATCTGCGTGTTCTCGTCGGTAGAGCGGGTGGGATCGGTGTCGTCGATGCGCAGGATGAACGTGCCGCCGTTTGCGCGGGCAAAAGCCCAGTTATAGATAGCGGTGCGGGCGCCGCCGATGTGCAGCTTGCCCGTCGGTGAGGGTGCAAAGCGGACGCGAACGTCTGATGCCATGGAAATCTCCTCGATTGCAGGATGGATGTCTAACCGTACCAGTATAAAGCAACAATGCCCACCTCCGCACAAAGGGCACCGACCCAGTCATCGAGGCCGGGTAGCTAATTTGGGACGGGGCTTTTTTAGCTGCCCCGGCAGGCTATCGGCTAAACCAGCAAACTATCAGCCGGGGTAGCTAAAAAAGCCCCGTCCCAAATTAGCTACCTCATGAGTAGGTGCGGAAAGGGTGTGAATGTTGGATTTACGCGCTATGATGTGCCCCTGCATACAGAGCCCAGCGGAATGGTAACGGTCGCTGGGACACGTTATTCGAAAGGACAATCATGTCAGAAGAGCTTCGTTCCATCCCGCCCCAGCAGGGGTCTTTTGTGTTTACGTCGGAGTCGGTGACCGAAGGCCATCCCGATAAGATCGCCGACCAGATCAGCGATGCCGTCCTCGACGCAATCCTCGCCAAAGAAATAGAGCTGCAGGAGCAGGGCTATATTGCGCCCAACGGCGTGCCCGCCAACGTTGAAAACGTCCGCTGCGCCTGCGAGACCCTCGTGACCACCGGCACCGTCATCGTCGCCGGAGAGATTCGCACCCAGGCATACGTCGACGTGCAGGAAATCGCCCGTGGCGTCATCCGCCGCATCGGCTATAACCGCGCCAAGTTTGGCTTTGACTGCGATACCTGCGGCGTCATGAGCCTCATCCACGAGCAGTCCCCCGATATCGCCCAGGGCGTCGACGAGTCATTTGAGACCCAGACCGGCGCTACCACCGACCCGATCGACCTGATCGGTGCCGGCGACCAGGGCATGATGTTTGGCTACGCCTCCAACGAGACCAAGACCCTCATGCCCATGCCGCACTACCTGGCAAGCCGCCTGGCGGAACGCCTGTCCGCCGTGCGCCACGACGGAACCCTGCCCTATCTGCGCCCCGACGGCAAGACCCAGGTCACCGTGCGCTACGAGGACGGAAAGCCCGTGGAGGTCACAACCATCGTCATCTCCACGCAGCACGCTGCCGAAGTTGAGGACATGGGCAAGATCAAGGCCGACCTCATCGAGCATGTCATCGCACCCGTCATGGATGCCGAGAATATGCCGTGGGATGGCGCCGATATCTATGTGAACCCCACCGGCCGCTTTGTCGTGGGCGGCCCCATGGGCGACACGGGCCTGACCGGCCGCAAGATCATCGTCGACACCTACGGCGGCTACGGCCGTCACGGCGGCGGCGCCTTTAGCGGCAAGGACTGCACGAAGGTCGACCGCTCTGCCGCGTACGCCGCTCGCTGGGTCGCCAAGAACGTAGTCGCCGCCGGCCTGGCCGATCGCTGCGAGGTCGAGTTGGCCTACGCCATCGGCGTGTCCAAGCCGCTGTCGATCATGGTCGACACCTTTGGCACCGCGCATATTGCCGAGGACAAGATCGTCGAGGCCGTGGAGAAGACCTTTGACCTGCGCCCGGGCGCAATCATCCGCGACCTGGACCTGCGTCGCCCCATCTATGAAAAGACGGCAGCCTACGGTCACTTTGGCCGTGAAGACGCCGACTTTACCTGGGAGAAAACGGACCGCATCGACGAACTCAAAGCAGCCTGCGGCCTGTAAGCTAACGAGAAAAGCCACAGCCAAATAAAAACGCACCAAAAAGAGGTACCGGAACAACCGGTACCTCTTTTTTATTTAAAGGTGGTGAAGATGAGCCGACCTGGGACATGGAATAGGTCACAGGCCGATAAATTTTGCAGCAGAGCGACTCCAACCATGTATCCTAAGTTCCGAGGACTTTAGTATTTGGTCGATCGCGAGTTCCGCACGAGCCGGAGAGCACTTAATGTGCTCTCCGTGCGAGTCAGGACTGTCCGAGCAGGCGACCAAATACTAAAGCCCTCGGAACGGCGGGACAGCGTATGCCCCGCCCCTCGGGACAACGGGATAGAACAGGAGCGCATATGGCAGGCAAGCCGCAAACACTAGCTACGACCTCGGCATTCGAGATCTTGGGCCCCATCATGGTCGGCCCCAGCTCATCGCACACCGCCGGCGCCCTGCGTTGCGCCCAGGTTGCCGCCAGCCTGCTGGAAGGCCGCATCACCAAGGTCACCTTTGGCCTGTGGAACTCCTTTGCCCACACCTACCGCGGCCATGGCACCGACCGCGCACTCGTCGCGGGCATCTTGGGCCTCGACACCGACGACGAAAACATCAAGCAGGCCTTTGACCTCGCGCGCGAGCGGGGCCTCAGCTATCACTTTGACATTAAGGGCGACGACGCCTCCATCCACCCCAACACCGTCGACATCGACATGGTCGATGACACGGGCGCCACGGCGCAGGTCCGCGGCGAGAGCCTTGGCGGCGGCAAGATGCGCATCAGCCGCATCAACGGCGTCGGCGTCGATATCTCGGGCATGTATTCCACCCTGTTTGTGGCGCACCAAGACGTCCCCGGCGTTCTCGCCGCGCTCACGAACCAGCTCGCCTACGAACACGTAAACATTGCCTTCTGCCGCACCTACCGCACCGAGGTAGGCGGCCAAGCTTATTCCGTCTTTGAGACCGACGGCACCCCCGATGACATCGTCGTTCCCATGCTACGCATGCTCGACCATGTCGATTACGCCACCTTCATTGAGCTTCCCGGCTCGGCCTCATCGCTCTCCCCCGGCGTTTCCGCCAAGGAAATCTTCGACGATGGCGAACAGCTCCTCGACGCCTGCGCCGAACTAGGCCTCAACATTGGCGCCGTCATGGCCGTACGCGAAGCCCGCCTGACCGGCGAGCAGCACGCCGTCGCCGCCATGCGCCGCGTACTCGAGGTCATGCGCGAGGAGACAACGGCGCCCATCGCCGCACCGCAGCGCTCGCTCGGCGGGCTTATCGGCGGCGAGGCAAAACTCGTCGACGCCACATGCCGCAACGATCTGAGCACAAACCTGATGGGCGCCGTCCAAACCGAAGCCGTAGCCCGCGCCATGGCCGTGCTTGAGCGCTCTGCCACCATGGGCGTCATCGTCGCCGCCCCCACGGCCGGCTCTGCGGGCGTCGTGCCCGGCTGCGTGTTGGCGCTCGCCGACCATCTACAGCTCGATGACGAACAGGTCATGGACGCACTCTACTGCTCTGCCGCGATTGGTCTCAACCTCACCACAAGTGCCTGCGTCGCGGGTGCCGAAGGCGGATGTCAGGCTGAGGTGGGCAGCGCCGCCGCCATGGCCGCTGCCGCGCTAGTCCAGATGCTGGGCGGCACGCCCGAGCAGGCACTCGACGCTAGCTCTATCGCACTGAGCAATCTGCTTGGTCTTGTATGCGATCCCGTGGGCGGCCTTGTCGAAGTGCCATGCCAAAACCGCAACGCGATCGGCGTGGCGGCCGCATTTAGCTCGGCGCAGCTCGCCCTCGCCGGCATTAAGAGCCTGGTGCCGTTTGACCAGATGGCACACGTCATGCTCTCGGTGGGCCACGCGTTGCCGGCCACGCTGCGCGAGACGGCAAAGGGCGGCATTGCACAAGCTCCGGCCGCGCTTTCGGCCTGTGCAAAATGCGGCGTGTGCGGATAAAGAACAGTCCAAAACAAGAGGTGGGACAAATGTCCAACCTCTTGCCAATGCCACCGTTTCAATACCACAAACAACTAGGTAATCGCTATAATGCAAGCCCAGTAAAAACACGATGAGCCGCAAGGCGAAACTCGAAGGATATGCATACGATGTCGCAAAACGACCGCACCCAACTGATTCCCGATCCTAAACAGCCTTCTAGGCCTACCGACGGCGTCCAGTCGCCGCGCCCCATTACGCCAACGCGTAGCACAAAGCATGGTTTGGGAAACACCTCACAGCGACAGAACCCTCATGCGTATCAGCAGCGTCAGAGCAATAAAGCGACTAAGCACGCGCCTTCACACACCCAAAACCATCACAAGGGCCCCCGTGGGTCAGAGAACCACGCCAACGGGAAAAAATCCGGGGCGAAAATGACCCTTTTCGTTGCTCTGGGCCTCATTGTTGTCGTTTACATTGTTGGCGTTGTCGCATTTTCGCAGGTAGCCTACCCCAACACCACCATTGCCGGCGTCGACGTCTCGTTCTCCAACGCTTCGTCTGCTGCCACTAAGGTCAACTCGGCATGGAAGCACTATAAGCTCACCGTGACAGGCGATGACTTTAACTGGACTTATCAGCCCGAGTCCGATGAACCCATCGTCGACGGCGAAGCTGCCGCAAAAGAAATCATCAGCCGCAACGAAGCCTTTATATGGCCGTTCCGCCTTGTGGAATCCTTAAGCGGCAAGACCAAAACAACCGCTACCTCCAACGAAGTCGATCTTGAACAAGACGTCGACCTGTCCATGCTCTCTGACACCTTTGACCAAAAGAAGTTTGAGGAGGATCTGGGCGCCGCCATTGACGAGTTTAACGAGGGCCGTTCGGGTACGTTCGAGGCCAATAGCTCCTATGACGAGCAAGCCGGCAAGTTTACCGTCGAGAAGGCGCGCTCCAACGAAAAACTCAACCGCGAGCATGTCATTAAGTATGCCGAGCTCGAGCTTGCCTCGCTGGCCGAGACCGTAGATCTTTCCAAGCTCGGCAACGATGCCTATGAGCCGCTCAATGAAACGCTGACCAATGATCAGATTCAGGCCGCATGCGATGCCGCCAACAACTTCTTGGGCGTCAACGTGACCCTCAAGCTCAACGGCGAGGATGCCGGCAAGGTCGACGGCAGCTCCGTGTTGCAGTGGATCAGCTTTGCCGATCCGGCCAACCCCACACTCGATACGTCGCAGATCGGTAGCTGGGCAGCCGAGCTCGCCAACGGCTTTAATACCGTGGGCACCACCCGCTGGTGGACGCGTGCCGACGGCAAAGAATGTGCCGTCGAGGGCGGTGACTTTGGCTGGTCCGTCGATAGCGACGCGCTTGCCAAGCAGGTCGAGGACGCCATTAACAACAAGCAGACCGGCGAAATCGAGATTAAGTACTCCCAGAAGGCCGACACCTATACCGCAAAGGGAGAGCCCGACTGGAAGGCGTATATCGACGTCGACCTGTCCGAGCAGCACGCGCGCTACTATGACGAGAACGGTAATATCGTTTGGGAAGCCAACTTTATCTCGGGCAAACCGGGAGAGGATGCCACTCCCGAGGGCGTTTGGCAGATCAATAGCAATGACGGCGCAAGCAAGCTCATCGGTGCCAAAGACCCAAAGACCGGAAAACCAAAATACGAAAGCCCCGTGTCATATTGGATGCCGTTTGAAGGCAACATGGTTGGTTTCCATGATGCAACATGGCAAAACGATCAGAGCTTTGACGACCCAAATTCGTACAAATGGTGCGGCAGCCACGGTTGCATCAACTTGCGCCTGGCCGATGCCAAGGCACTCCACGATTGCATCAACGTAGGCCTATGCGTGGTCGTGCACTCATAGCACATCACATGCAACACAACAAAGCCTCGTGTCACCTACCTTTTAATGCTGAAAGAAACACGTATACGCACCCGCCCCAACCGGCCGGACAGAGCGTCAACGAGAGCGCACGGTAACAGGCGGCACGATCATGGGCGAAAGCGATACGAGCGGCGAAGAACAGCTGCTAACGCGGGATGACGCATCAGACAAGAAAGGCGGGGCATACGGTGATGAACCGTATGCCCCGCCTTGGCGTAATTAATTACCGCCTAGCTGCGTCGACGCGTGCGACGCAAGCCAATGGCAAGCGCCATGAGACCAAGCGTTGCGAGCGCGTCAGAGACGGCAAACAGACTGTCGCCCGTGCCGGGCATGCCGTCCTTGGAACGCGAGACCGTATGGGCCTTATCGGTCACGGCAAGCTCAAGCGAGCCCGTGCCACTCATGGACCAGACGGCGGGGTTGCTCTCACCCACAGCGGACCAAGATCCGTCTGCGGCAACCGAGAAGGAGAACGATGCGCTCGCGGCGGTTCCGTCGCCGATCATGTAACCGGCAGGCGCCGAAGTCTCCGTCACGGTATAGGTCTCCCCGGCCACGAGCTGGGCCGAGCCAAGCGAGGCGATGCCATCGTCGCCGCAAGCAAGCGTGGCAACAGTGGAGCCGTCGGAGAACCGGCCTTCAACAGTAAAGACCGCACCGGGCAGCGCATCGCCGGACCCATTACGCTTGAGGAGCTTTAGGGCAAAAGCCGTATTGGTCACTGTGCCGCAGTCGAGCGGTAACTCGATGGAACCGGCCACATTATCTGCCGTAACGGTCAGTTCGTTTGTAGCGACTTCCTCGCGATCGAGGTAATAGCCAGCCGCGGGGGCGACTTCGACAAAGCGATAGGTGCCCCACGCGAGACCCGTCGCCACGATGGAGCCGTCTGTATCGGTTGCGCGGCCATCGCCCACATCGACCCAGTCCGAACCGCTCTTGAGCTGCAGCTTAAACGTTGCGCCGGCAATGGGCTGTCCGCCCTCGTCGACTTTGCGCATCGACACGCTACCCAGCAGCGGCTCGTTGGTAACGACGGGAGCCGAGCTGTCTGCCGTGGCGAGCACGTTGTCGACCCCATTGGCAGCATCGAGCACATCGAACGAGCTCACGAGCGAGCCGCCCGGCGCAACCGGTGCATAGCCGGTTGCGGAAACCGTCTCGATCAGCCGATAGCCGCCCTTCTTGAGGCCCGTCACCTTAAGGCAGCCGTCCGCATTTGAGGAATGCGCCGCCACTTGCGTGCCCGTCGCGTCGAGCACATATGAACAGCCGGTCTTAAGCCCGGAGATCGTCACGGAGTCAGTCTTGCCA
Organism: Collinsella sp. Sow4_E3; assembly: GCF_052116285.1. Lineage (NCBI taxonomy): Bacteria > Bacillati > Actinomycetota > Coriobacteriia > Coriobacteriales > Coriobacteriaceae > Collinsella > Collinsella sp. Sow4_E3. The sequence continues at coordinate 113,330 of NZ_JBQKLJ010000004.1, read as the reverse complement.
AGCGGCGTGTAGACGAGCTCGAAGTCCGCACCGTTGACCGGAGATCCGGTAGCGGCATCGCGTTTCTCAATGGCGAGCCCCGCGTTGAACTCGCCGTTCTCGACCTTGACGGCCTTCGTCTCTCCCCTATCGCTGCCACCCAGCGTGAACGCGGTCACCGCGCCGGCCGCGCCGGGCTTCTTGGTGAGCGCGGACTCGCCCGTCTCCACCAGGTAGTAGTCGCCCGCGGGCAGGCCGTCGGACTGCCTGACAAAGTAGCCGGCGAGCACGCCAAAAGCGTCATCGCGGTTGAGCCATTCAGCGGAGCCGTCCGCGCGCCACTCACCATCGGCATCAGTCACGATCGCGGCGATCTTCACGCCGCCGCCGTCAACGGAGGAGGCATCGTAGGTGCCGCGGTAGAGGTCGAACGTCATGCCCGCGACCGGCAGCTCGGAAGAACCGTGCCTGTAGACCTTCTCCAGCGAGAAGGCGGAGCGGTAGAGCGGATCGGCCACCGTGATCTTGGCGGCGGAGGCGTCGAGCTCGACGCCCTCGGGAGCGCCCCCGAGCGTCACGACGCCCTCGGCATCGATCTTAACCGTGAAGTCCGCCACGGCGACATGGCCCGCGGGCACCACGGACTCGTGGACCCGGTACGTGCCGGCGGGAAGGCCCACGAGCCAGCCCGCGTCAGCGCCGGAGCCGGACTCGCCATAGCCAGACGCAACGGTCGTGGAGACCACGCCTTCATCGGAGCGCGCCCACGTGGCCACCACATCGGAGCCGCTCGAGAGCTCGAAGGCAACGCCGTTGAGGGCGGAGCCTGCAACGGCGCCCGTGCCCGAGCCGCCCTCCACCTTATCGAACGTCAGGCGGTTGCGCACGTTGTTGGCGACGATCGCACGACCGTCAGCCACGTCCCAGCCCTCGGGGGCCCGCGAGAGCGCCACGCCGCGCTCGTCGACCACAACAAGGCGCTCGCCGCGCTCGTCGAAGCGAACGTAGAGCGGAGCGTCCAGGCGCCCGTAGCCAGCCGGTGCGGCAGTCTCCTCGACACGGTAGACCTCGCCGTTGATGAGGCCGCGCAGCTCGACGGCGCTGTCCACGGGGCTGACGGTCTTTGAGCCGTCGGCGCTATCGGAGAAGCGCCCGGTGACGGTAAAGGTCGCACCGGCCACGAAATCGCCCGTCGCGGCGTCCGCCTTGGAGAGAGAGACGCTGTTGGCCCGATCCTTCATGGCGAGCGATAGCCTGCCCGTGCCGGAGAGCGACCAGATGCCGTGCTTGTAATCGCCAACGGCGGTAAAGGAACCGTCGGATCCCACCCTGAAGGAGACGGAGGCGCTCGCAGCGGATCCGTCGCCGATCTTGTAGCCCTCGGGCGCCGCAGTCTCCGTCACGGTATAGGTCTCCCCCGCCACGAGCAGGCCATCGGGCAGCGAAGCCGTGCCGTCAGCGGCGGTCACGAGATCGTGCGCGGCCGAGCCGTCGGAGAATGCGCCAGCCACCGTAAAGTGCGCGCCCAAGAGGCGCTCGCCGTCGTCGTTTAACTTGACGAGCCCGAAGCCGAGCCTCTTGTTGGTCACCGTGCCACAATCGAGGGGCGAAACGATGGAGCCCGCCACGTTATCGGCCCCAACGGTAACGCTCTTGGTGGTGACGCTGCCGCTCATGTAGAAGCCTGCGGCAGGCGCGACCTCGGCAAAGCGATAGGTACCCCAAGCGAGACCCGTCACGGTGATGCGCCCGTCAGCGTCGGTCGTATAGAGGCCGTCTGCCACATCGTTCCAGTCGCCGTCAGCCAAACGCTGCAGTTTAAATTGAGCGCCCGCGATCGCGTTGCCGTCAGTGTCCACCTTATGCATCGTCACGCTGCCCAGCAGCGGCATGTTGGTGACATCGGGGTCGGGGACAACATTTGCAAGCCCGGCCGAGCCCTCGCCCACGACAAACTCTCGCACCACCGTGCCATCGGCCCCAAGGGAGCCATAGCCAATCGCCGGCGCGGTCTCGACAAGCTGATAATGGCCCTTCTTGAGGCCCGTCACCCTGAGCGCGCCCGGCGTGGCGGGAACGGGGGCCAGGCAGCCCGTGCCCGCGGCGTTAAGCGCGTACGAATAGCCGGACTTGAGCCCGCCGATAGCCACAGCATCAGTGGAGCCCAGGGGCGTGTAGCGCAGCTCGAACGCGGCGCCGTTAACGGGAGCCCGCGTGAGAGCGTCCTGCTTATGGATCTCGAGCTGAGCGTTGAACTCGCCGTTCGTAACCTTGACGGCCTTCACCGCGCCCCTGTCGTTGTCGCCGAGCGTGAACTCGGTCACCGCCCCAGCCCCATCGGGCTTCTTGGTGAGCGCGGACTCGCCCGTCTCCACCAGGTAGTATTTGCCCGCGGGCAGGCCGTCGGACTGCTTGACAAAGTAGCCGGCGAGCACGCCAAAGGCGTTCTCGCGGTTCATCCACGGAACGGAGCCATCGGCAGACCACTTGCCGTTGGCGTCCGTCCTAATGTCGGCGATCTTGATGCCGCCGCCGTTGGCAGCGGAGGAATAGTACGCACCGCGATAAAGCTCAAAGCTCATGCCCGCAACCGGCAGCTCGGAGGAACCGTGCCTGTAGACCTTCTCCAGCGAGAAGGCGGAGCGGTAGAGCGGGTCGGCCACCGTGACGGTCACACCGTGATCGTCAAGCGAGACGCCCTCGGGAGCGTCCACCAAAGAGACCTTGCCCTCGTCATCGATCTTGACCTTAAAGTCGCTAACGGCAAGGTGTCCAGCAGGCACACGGGACTCGCGCACCGTATAGACACCGGCGGACAAGCCAAAGATTACACCAGCATCGGCATCGCTGCCGGCCTCGCCATAACCGCTCTTAACGGAAACGCTCACGTTTCCGTTCTCATCACGAGACCAGCTTGCAACAACGCTAGAACCCTTCAACAGCTCAAGCGTAACGCCGTTAAGCGAATTCGAGGTACCGGTACCGTTACCCGCGGCGTCAACCTTGTTAAAGCTCAAACGCGTCTTGCTGTCGAGCGCGGCAATCGCCTCGTTTTCGGCGATTTCCCAGCCGCTCGGAACACTCTCGAGCGCGTTGCCTTGGGCGTCCACCACGGAAAGCTTGCTACCGGCAGCATCAAACTTGACGTACAGGCTGGAGCTCAGGCGCCCGTAGCCAGCCGGTGCGACAGACTCTTCGATACGGTAGATCTCGCCGCCAATGAGGCCACTCAGCGTAACCGCACCGCTGGTGGGCTGCACCGTCTTGGCATCCTCACCCGTATCGGAGAACTTACCATACACGGTAAACGTCGCACCCGAAACAAACACGTGCGAGCTCGCGTCGGCCTTGGAGAGCGAAACGGCATTGGCCGTGTCCTTCATGGTGAGCTCAAGCGTGCCCGTGCCCGCCGCAGACCACACGGTGTTGGAATAGGTGCCGTCAGCCGCAAAGGTGCCGTCAGCCTTGACGGTAAAGCGGTAGGACGCGCTTGCCGCAGAGCCGTCGCCGATCTTGTAGCCCGCAGGGGCCTCGGTCTCGGTCACGGTATAGGTATTACCCACGATCAGTTGCGCAGACCCCAGCGAGGCCAGGCCGTTCGCATCGGTCACGAGCTCCTTGGAAGTCGTGCGATCGGCAAATGCGCCCCTAACGACAAAGCGCGCGCCCGGCAAATCGTCATGGGAATAGTTAACCTTGCGAATCTTAAGCCCGAGCGCATGATTGATAACGGTTCCGCAGCTCAAAGGCGTAGTAACGGAGCCCTCAACATTGCTTGCAGAGATGGTGATCTCATTGGTTGCAACAGTGCCAGAACCCACGTAGTAACCGTCCGCGGGGGCAACCTCCACAAAGCGGTAGGTACCCCAAGCGAGATCGGATACCGTAATGGCACCATTGCTATCGGTCACAAGAACATCACCGTCAACATCAATCCAATTATCACCGTCACGGCGCTGCAGCTTGAACTTTGCACCCGGAACGGCGGTGCCGTTGTCGTCGACCTTGTTCATCGACACGCTACCCAGATACGGTTCGTTGGTAACAACCGGGGCCGCTCCGCCGTTGGGTGCCAGGACGTTGGACGAGCCGTTTTGGTCGTCCGCCACGTAAAACGTAGCCACGTCGGCCTTACCGTCGCCACGCGCCTTATAGCCTGTAGCCGGCGCGACCTCGACAAGCTGGTAGCTGCCCTTCTTGAGTCCGGAGACTTTAAGGTCACCATCGGAGGCATAGGACGTCTTGCTCGAATCGAGCGCCGTACCCGTGCCATCAAGAGCATAAGATTGGCCGCTCTTGAGTCCCGTGATCTCAACGGGAGAGGTCGTATTCATCGGCGTATAGACCAGCTTAAACGTTGCCCCGCTAATGGCCGCATTGGTCTGGGAATCGCGCTTGGCAATGGCGAACCCCGCGTTGAACTCGTCGTTCTTGACATCGACCGAAATAGTCTTACCGCTGTCGCCCAGCGTGAACTTGGCCACCGGGCCGGCCACGCCGGGCTTCTTGGTGAGCGCGGACTCGCCCGTCTCCACCAGGTAGTAGTCGCCCGCGGGCAGGCCGTCGGACTGCCTGACAAAGTAGCGGGCGAGCACGCCAAAGGCGTCATCGTGGTTGAGCCATTCAGCGGAGCCGGCAGCGCCCCACTTGCCATCGGCATCCGTCACGATCTCGGCGATCTTCACGCCGCCGCCGTTCTGCGCGTCCGCGCTATACGAACCTCGGTAGAGATCGAACGTCATACCGGATACCGGCAGGGGGGACCCGCCATGCTCATACGTTTTCTTGAGTTTAAAGGCCGAGCGATAGACCGGATCGGGAACGATCACCGTAAAGTGATCGACAGTAACCTTAAGGTCACCCTGCGGGCCCACAAACGATACCTCGCCGTTGTCGGCGATCTTAACGTAAAAGTCCGCGACGGCGACATGGCCCACAGGAACAGCAGCCTCGTGAACCTTGTACTCCCCTGCCGGCAAACCCACGATCCAGCCAGCGCTTTTACCTGCGCCAGCCTTGCCATAACCGTTCTCGACACCAACGGAGACAGCACCACTCGTATCGCGCGACCACGTGGCAACCTTCTGACCAGTGTTATCGTAGATCTCAAACGTCACGCCGTTGAGCTTCGTATCGGCGACAACGCCCGTACCGCTTCCGCCCTCGACCTTGTCAAACGTCAAGCGCGTCGCAGCGTTGGTAAGCGAGCCATTATCATTCTGAGCGTTATACCAACCGGCAACGGACCCGTCGACCTCTTTCACGCTGTAGGAATACACCTTGCCGTTCTGGTCGGTCTGGGGCAATCCCGTAAACTTGTAGGTCCAGGTGCCATCTTCATTCTTGGTCCACTTAGGCGCCGCATCACGCAGGGTGCCAGTGGCATCGGCAACCTTGACAAGCTCCTCGCTGCCACCCGCAACCTTTCGATACAAATTGAGCTTAATACCGCAGGTAGAAGGATCAAGCGTCGAAGCAAGCCCCGTGCCCCAGTCATTCCAAGTCTTAGTACCGGTAACTGTGGTCGTCACCAGCGTGTTCACATAGCGCTGAACCCCTTCTTCTGAGGCCGGCACCAGCTCAAGACGCATCGAGCGGTCGTCGCTTATAGCGAGAACATCCGCCGAAACAGTCGTGGCCTCATAGCTGCCCTTAACCAGCTCCACTGCGCGGTATTGGTACTCAACGGCCTGACCGTTCACACCAACGCCTTGCGCAGGCAACTTATCAAAGGAAAAATTGGTATCTGCGACACTGACATTTCGGGTAAGCAGGTTATCGTTAAGAATCGAACCGTTAAATGGATTGTCGACAACGGACCCGTACTTGGTAAACCACTTCCACGTACGCCCGCCATCAGAAGAGCGCTGCAGGACAAACGTCGTAGCCCAGGAGTCATTTGGAGAAGACGTGCCCGGACGAGTTACCCAAGCGTTGCCACTGTCATTCCAGGTCTTTTGCACCGTAACAGAAGTGGTTCCCACTGTACACACATTCGTGATGTTTGACTTCCAGTTTGAGCTACTTGGCTCATGGGTTTCAGACTGAGAGGGAAGGTAGACACTCGCCGCGGAATTCTTAATTGAATAATTCCCGTCCCTATCGCACTCGAGGTAGACCTTGACGGTATTGGAGCTGCCTGCCTTCTTATCATAGATAAGCAGGCTCTCAACCACGCGGTACTCAACCTTAACCCCACCGCTCGATGTCTTGACTTCCAAGGGAAGATTCGTCCAAGTAGTGTTCGAGTCATACGTGGTGGAATCTGTAGCGTCCGCGGTGAGCTTATCGACCGTATATCGATTGCTGCCCGGAAGCTTATAGGCGATCAGGCCCGTATTGTCATAATTGGTATTTTTCTCGAGATCGACCTCGACAATCCCACACGAGACAAAGAACGAGCCGGCCTCTTGCCATTCATCGCTGGAGCCAAGCTCGCGAGCCTGAAGCGTGTAGTACTGAGCAGGACGCTGTGCCCAAGCGTCAACCTGATCCCAGCTCTTTTTAAACCCAACTTGACCCATCAACTCATTCTGGATCAACGGGAACTGAACGCCCTCGGAATTAGAACCATCGGTCGAAAGGCACGATCCGCCTTTATTCTCGGCATTGATTTTGTATTGGTATGGCATGTCAGCAGGCGATTCCGAGACCTCATACTTCCAAGCGGTACCGTCGGGCGCCCACTTCTCAAGGTTTTTGATGGTATAGGTCCAGATGTCTCCAGAGGATTTATCCCATTCGATGTAGTTAGCTCTAGAAGGATCGCTGCTTTGCAGCGTGACGCCGCCAGGGTTCTCTTCATCGGGGCCACCGCTCTGGTACCAGCGCTTAAGCGTCAGCTTGATAGATTCCGGACGCGTGCCAAAGATATTATTGCTGTCGACCCACTTCTTCTGGCCTTTTAGGTCAACCGAATCGACCACGTAGGCATTCTTAAACGTCTCGCTCACTGCGGAAGGGTTCTCATCAAGCTCAACGGTGGGACCCATGGAGAGGGTGCCTTTTACGTCCGTGGGAAGAACGACGTCATATTTATTCGCCCACTCATCCGAAGACTTAAAACCAGAAGCATCGGCGGCAAGCTCGCCTATGCCGCTCGTGGCGGTGTAGCCGTTGGGCACAACCTCAACGGCAACGTATTGCCACTTGGCACCTGAGGGCGCGTAGATGTCGAGGTTGTCAAACGTGACAGCACCGGACTCGGTGGCATGATTGACGTCCTTGCCCTTGAGCGTCTGCTCAGCCACAAAGGTCAGAGCGCTCTTGGAGTCATCATCCTTGACGTAGTAGCGGTAGAGCCTAAACGTCGAGTCGGGGTACTTAGTGTCAACGTGGGCACGCCCCGTAAAGACCTTGTACAGCGTGAGCTTGCCCTGCTTAGACTTATAGGTATTCCTGATCGAGAAGTCCGTATATCTAATATCGTAGACCTTGTCAAAGGCCTTCTCGAGTTCGCTTTCGGACGTGAGGTGCCAACCGTCCTTACCAACAATGCCATCGATGACCTCGCGCACACGGTACTCAATGCGACGTCCCTCGGCATCGTAGGCCGCGAGCTTATTATCGCTCGGCAGAGCGTTGCTATTGGAATTGTCCCCGTACTGGCCGATGCTGAACGTCCAGTTGTTGCCGTCCTTCTCAAGGCTGTCCGTCCAGGCCACAGCAGTCTTGCCGTCAAGGATCTCCTGACCAGAGTCGGTCTTACCCGTATTAGAGCTGGCCACGGTATAGCCCTTTGCCTGCGTATCATCCACAGTCAGTGCAAGGCCAGACCAAGGCAAAACAGTGACATCGGTCCAGTTGCCGTTAGCCCCGTACGAACCCGCAAGCAAGCGGCGCTGCACGTAGATAGAAATCGCCGGCAAGTCGTCTTTGGAGTAACCGACAGGGACGTTCTCCCACAGCTTCTCACCCGAGACCGTTACCGAGCCGTGGATATGGAAATTGAACGTCGAGTCCTCACGGTAAACGAGCTGCTGGTCGTTGTCTGCAAGGAGGCAATCGGCAAACGATCCAACCTCGTCATCTGCCTTATCCCACGAGCCGGGGTCCTTTGTATAGGAATCCTTCGAAACCGTATCGTCATCATAGTAGTCGAGCGCGCCCTTGGTATCATCCAGGACATTCATATCCACACGCGCGTAATAGACGTACTGTCCGCCGTTGCCGTCGTACTTGGGAAGGTTCTTGAACGTGGCGTATTGGGTAAAGTCACCCTTGGTGTCGTTGCGCAGGCGATCGGCTTGGTCGGACGACACCCACTCAAAGTGGCCGTCGTACTCGGAAGGAGAAACCGACGAGAGCGTGATTACGGGATTTCCTTTGCCATCTTTAATGATATTGCCGTTATCGTCATACGTATAAGCCGCACGATACAGCACCAGCTTAACGTCAGGGCGCTGGTTGAGGACGTCCTTGACGTAGTGGTCAAACCACTTGGTATGGAACGTCACGTCCTTGGTGCCCGTACGCTTGTTAGTAAACGAATAGTTGAGCTGGTCTTCCTGGTGCCAGGGCGAACCGAAGTCTGTGCTCGAAAGTCCGCCGACGGATCGATAGTCACCGGCATTGACGATATGCTCCTCGACCTTCCAATCAACGATGGCGCCGGAAAGATCGTACTTAGGAAGCCCCACGACGGAGAAGAAGGATGAGGCCTTGGTCACATCGACCGTAAAGGTAATGGACCTTGAATTCTCTGAAACAATCACATCGGTGTTTACGGAGGCGTCAGCAGACCCAGTTAGCGAGCTAACGTTGCCCTCCGAATCTTTTTTCTTTAGAGGCTGGTCTTTTTTACCGGCAACCCTAACGGACAGCTCCCGACTCTTGTCATAGACAAACCTAAACTCGGAGCTCGATGCGGGCGCAGAGATTGTTATCTGAGCTTTGGGGCGCTTGCTCGCAGCAGATCCAGCGTCAGCCCAGGTCTTATCGATAGAGATATCCACCGAACCAACGCGGCGATTCGTGACCTCGAGAGAATTTTTATCGCGATTTTCCCCATACGAAACCTCATACGAAAAGCCCTGCGAAAGGTTCTTGGAGATCATGCGAGTAGAGGTATCTGTCTCAGGCCAATTTCTAAGCAGCGAACGATAGGCCGCAATCTCCTCGGCAGAGCCGTCTGTAGCCCTGCGAACAGCAGTATCGCGATCGATGACCTCATATCTTAGGTCGTCTGGTGTATCGCTGCTATTAAGCGTAGACAGCTCTCTGATAGAGACGTCATCCTTGGAAAGCCCGCCAACTGGGACATTTAATTCGTCGTACCAAGAGTTCTCTTCGTTAAGAGTGGCCTCAGTAATCAGTTGTCCCTCTGCATAGGCCAACTGTCCATCCCTTTGAGAAACGATATCGTGCTTCGCATACAAGCCAATCTCAACAGGCACGCGGGAGGCAGCGTTGCCGCTATCAAGCCATTTCTTGGAGACCGCAAATTTCGAACTGGAGGCATTGCCTTCAATCACGGGCCGGTTATAAAACTTGGTATAGATATTACGAGACTCTGGGTCGATACCGCGAACCGTATGGTCTAGGTTAAAGCCATCCACCGATTCCTCAAGAAAGAGGTAGTCGTACTTAGATCCGTTGTCGTCATATTTGGGTAGACAGATAAACTCAACATGCCAAGGACTCCTCTCCTGCCAGCCAAGCTCCCAGGAAGAGCCAGGAATCGCCTGAAAATTGGGCGTGGGATCAACGCGACCGTCCAGCTCAATCTTTGCAAGCAGCGAATCGTTACGGATTACCTTGACCGTTACCTTTGGAGCAACGCCATTAACACATTGATTGGCATCCTGTGTCCAAATAGGATTGCCATCGGCATCAAGGGCCTGCCAATACTTATCAACGATCGCATCAACTGTATGCACGTAGCTGTTGACAAAGCATTTCTCTTTAGCATCATATTCGCCATTAAAGGAAAGGAGATTCTGGTTGCCGTTAGCATCAGTAAACGTGCCAAAAAACTCAAACGGGCCGTCCGGTGTGGTAGGCAAGGCAGAGAACCGGTCAGGATCCTGCGTGTCCAGCACCTCAACCTCTTGCCAGCGGTAAACGTACTCGTTGCCCAGCTCGTCATATCGGGGCAGACCGCTCTTCGAGAAGGACTGCTCAGAATTCTCGGCGCTCCAGCCGTTAAGCGTGACGCGACCGTCAGCGACGTCGTTCCAGGTATAGGTGCCGATAAGCGAGCCATCAGCTCCATACATGGGCTCTTCCTTAGAGAACCACTGTCCGTTGTTATATGTAGCATGCTCTTTAAGGATGCGCTGGAGCTGAAAGCTCACCTCGACGGTACCGAGCTGATCTTGATAGGCTCCGATATCCCAGCGCTTCTTAGCGCTAACGGTTTCGGTCTCAGCACGACGATTGGTGAGCGTACCGCCGTTGTAGACGCCAAAGTTGTCGGAATCGGAGCGCATCCATCCATCAAGCAAATACTCGGTGTATGTATCGCTTGCACTGAAATAGTTGGGACCGAGATCGCCCGTCGTGTTGCCCTCGTTGTCGACCTTGCCGAACACATGCTCATAACCCGAGAGGTTCGACTCGCGGAGCTGGTAGATATAGGGGTAGCCCTCGGGATCGTACTTGGCAAACTGCGTGAAGCCATCGGTGCCGTACTTATCGCGCAGCATCTTTCCAAGGTCCATCGTAGCGTTGTTGATGGAACCGTCTTCACTGCTGTAGCTCGCGCCCAGCTCATTATTCTGCTCGGCCGTGACCTCGAGCTTTACGAACTCGCCTTTGCGATCACCCGTCATCGCGACCACCTGCGCCGCGCTCCGCGCATCGTTGCCGGGCCTTGCGGAATAGCGCCACAGGGTATAGGTGGTCGCGGGGCGCGAAATCTCGTTGCCTTTGGAATCGGTCGAACCGGGCGCGTAGTCGTCGAGCCAGACCTTGGTAGCCTCAAACCGCGTGGTGCCCGTATGGCGCACCGTCATAGTACCGCCGCTGTAGCACGCGGAGATATCGCTCGCATAGTCGGGAACGACCTTGTTGTCGTAGGAGACCTCGTAGGCATCGCGATAGCCGGAGGTGCCGGAGTTATCTATTGTCTGCTGGATCAGGCGGTACTTCATCGACACGCCGGATGGATGGTAGGCCGGCATGCGACCGCTTATAACATAGTTGTTGGAAGCATTGTCATTCCAGGTAACACTAAAGAGCTGGTGTTCGATGAGCTGCAGAAGACCGTCCCCGTTGATATTGCTTACATCCTTGTCGTCAGACGCACCCATATGCCGCGCAGCCGTAAGGGTCAGGTACTGACCCCATGTCGAATACCAGCCATGATCGCCGGAAAGGTTGTGATCCACCATATCGTTGCCGATGTGGACATCGACGTTGAAGCTAACGTTTTTGAGCATCATCAGACATTCTTTGGCAAAGGGCTCCACATAGTCCGTACGGTCACTCAGCATGGAGGAGTCGGGCACGATGTAGTCGCCAGACTCAGAGCGCTGCGAAGGGTCGGCGTTGGAGTTAGGATAGAGCGTCGAGCCAGTTTTGACTTCCACGTCCCCATCGCCCGCCGTCACGTGGGAAATTGCATACGTGATGGGCTGTTCTTGCGCCGTGCCGTCGTCCGTTCGCCTCACGACCTTGGCGGGAAGCTTGCCAGCGAGTACCACGGACGCCTCGTATTCGGAGACCGTGGACGCTGCAACGCTTACCAAGTGGCCATCGGTCTTGGCGGCATCGAGGGTCACCTGGGTAAATCCGAGCTGCGTGGCCGCCTCATCGGACAGGTTATCCCCGTCCTTGGTGAGCGCCACATAGGTCTTACCGCCATCAAGAGAATAGAACACGCGGTATTCGTTTCGTTCCTGGAGAGCCTCCGCGGACGGGCGGTTGGCGTTGTTGTTATCGGCCCAAAACGTGGTGAACGTGATCATGCTGCCGTAAGAATCCACAGGGGTCACCTCAGAAACCGGATCCTGGGAGGTGCCCGCCACAGTGACGGCAACCGTTGAGGAAGCATCGGCCCTATCAATCCCAAGAAGCTCCTCAACATGGGAGCGCGCGGGAATAGTGAGCTCGCAAGTGCGCACGCCCTCGGTCTGCGTCTGTTGTATCGCCCAGTCAAGCGTTGACTCCTCGTCTTTGAGGAGCGCGGAATCGAGCAGTACATCGGCATCGACGGCAAAAGACTCTTTAGCCTCAAAGGAAAGGTCGGCATCGGTCTGCTCGTCATGCGGAGTAGCAAAGGCCACAGTAAGCTTAGTGGCAGTGAGCTGTGCATACCCAAGGCGGATGCGCGTGGTATTGCCCTCAGCATCCAAGCGGTAGAGGGCAATGCGCTTGATGCCATCATGGTCCTGGAGCTTGGCCGAATCGAGGTCGAATGTAAGCCCGGCGGGAAGATCGACGTTAAAGGTGTCGCCTTCAAGCAGCGCCGTGTTGAGAACACACTTGATGTTGAGCGAGGCAGGCAGCTGCACAGGAATTTGCTCGATGGGGCCTGCTCCAGCAAGCTCTCCCAAGCGCTTGTCAAAGGCAAGGCCCTCGGAGGATACCGTGAGCGCGCTGGCATCGTGCGACCAGTCGCGCGGGACCACGTCAACGGCATCCTGGTTGCCAGAAGTGTCCTCGTTGGAGGCGGTGGTGTTGTTGGAAGTGTTTGAGTCAGACTTATCGTCGTTCGAAGCACTCGCGCTAGCCTCATCCGAACTATCGCTCGACGAGACGCCCGATGCGGCGGGGGAGCCGGTCTTGTCATCCGACTCCCCCGCCGCATCGGTCTCGGCAAACGGCTGGACAATGTCCTGCCACGACTGAGCGTCCTCAAGCGTAAGGGCAACCGCGCTCGCAACGCCGTTACCCAAAAGGGCCTCGACGCACATGATAAAGGTGAGGGCAAAAGCCACAGCACGCTTAATCTGCCTCATCCCAACCTACTTTCGGTATTAGTGTCCCTAAGCCTTATATCTTAGCGAAACAACAACCGGAGAAAAATAGGATTAATGAAAGGCGGTGCACTATTTGCCCAGGCGAAATGCTTGTCTGGGCATTTTCAGACTGATTAAATGCAACATCCATCTGCTTGAAAGCGACATCACGAACCGCGCTGCCCTGTGCGGTCAAAGTCGTGAAATACCATTCAGTTTTACGTTTATATGCGCAGCTTTTCCCTCTCACAAGCTGTGCTTTCTCCGATCATTCCCTGCCGAGATGTAGTATTGCTTCTTGTTTTCATACATTTGCGCATCTGCGGCTTTCAGAAGCGACTCAAAATTCGTATCCTTTGTGCCGCTTATCGTCGTACCGAGGGACGCGGTAGCCCCCAGTTGGCTTTTTGCCGTTTCCAGTAGTTTCTGAAACGCCGGATGTGTGATGTTTGGCAGAACCGCAATGAACTCGTCTCCGCCAAGCCGATACACATGACGCTTTCCGAACACAGATTTCAGCGTCTGTGCGGTCTGCACAATGGCTTTATCACCGGCGTCATGTCCCTTTTGGTCATTTATTTCCTTTAGGCCATTTAGGTCGCACATGACAACCGCCAGGGGAAAGTACTTCCCCAGCTTTTCTGTGTACGCCCAATCCAGTGCTTTTCTGTTTTTACAATCTGTGAGCTGGTCATATAACGCACTGTGCTCCAGTGCATTCGCATTATCGCGCAGTCTTATCATAAAAGAGACCATAAACTCGATCATATCCATCTCATTCGAGATCTCGTGCAGTTTCTCTTTGGGAGGATTGTCCACACCGTAGAATCCGACCATCTTGCCGTTGATTTTGATTGGCCCTGTCACAAGGGTATTGACACCCTGAGGTTTCAGCCGTTCATAGATGGCTTCGTTTGTTTTTTTGCATTCTTCAATGTCAAGGATAATGGCATTGTTAGATTCTTGATATTGTGCAAACCATGTTTCAATGATGCCTTCATACGGCACATCCTGCAGGTTATCTTTTTCTTTGGGTACGCCCGCTTTGCACCACTCGTAGGTGTTGTCAAACGTTCCGCGGTCATTCTGTTCAAAGATGTACGCTCGATCGGCGGTCACACGCTGTCCGATATACTCCACCAGTTGATTCAGTACTTTGTCCGGAGTTGCTTCTGAAGCGGCATACCGAACCATGTCCGTGAGGAATCTCTCGTAATTCAGGAGTCGTTCCTGCGATTCGCGCTTGCTGACTTCCAACGCTTCCATTTCCTTATGGTACAGGATTATCTGGAGCTTGCTTCGCATCACCGTGGCAGTCAGAAACATACTCAGCACCCCGTACAAAATAACATTCACGAGGTTTTTGGATAGAATTGGGTTATGCTGCGCAAAGAAAGCAAGTCCGATATAGAGCAGCATGCTGCTCAGAATCAGCCCGTTCATGACCGCCGCTCTAGCGGTAAACAGCAGCGGCGCTACCATCATGAACACAATGTAGTTGACCGTGAGCTCCTCCGGCGTAATCAGCGTTCCCGTAATAATGCCAAACAGCAGCAGCACGGCAAAAAAGCTGTATACAACCAGCTCTTTCCCCATGAAGCTACTAAGTTGACAACGAGAAATGCAAAAATAGAGCAAAGAAAGGAACGTATAGGCCAGATACACCCATTTATATTTTCCGATACTCAGAGAAACCGCACTCAGCAGCGTTATGACTCCAAAGGCAACAAGCGCCACAACAGAATACAGCCGCATGGCTTTCCAGTTTTCTTCCCATGCATTCTGTTTTACTTTCTCATAATCACAACGACTAAACATAAACAAGGAAACGATATTATTCATACGTATTTTTTCAATCTCTGTTTTATTGCTACTTTGCCCGTTCATAACAAACATCTGAATATCCATCAGAATCAGGCCATAGTCACCGGGTTCAAAACAACCTAAATTAGGTTTTACCACTCTCCCGCAATAATTCAAGAAAACCGATACCGATCTTTCGGGTATCACCGGGCGTATTTACTCAGATTCATCCCAACCAATCGAGCATCACACTACGGATAGACGACCTAAACGGCAAGGGAGCCCCAGGGGATGCCGCACTAAGACAAACGGGTCTCTAGGCTCGACAGGCCGTTCAGGGTCAGGTCGTTGGCGACCGCCGAGACGCGCTCGATGGGAACCGATCCGTCGGATAATGCCCACGTGCGATAGATACCGATAATACCGGACAGCAGAAACGCCAGGTAGTAATCGAACATCTCGTCCTTGAGACCTTGGGGCAGCAGATCGCGCTCGGCAATCTCATGTTCGAGCGGCGCACGAAGACGAGCCATAAAGTCGTCGAGCGGAATGTTTTCAATCAGCTGGCGATTGAGCACCAAATTGTTGCACAGCGCCTCGTTAACGGTTTTGAAGAAGGTCGCCGCCGCTCCGAGTGCTCGCTCGTTGGTGTTACCGCCCATAGAGGAAAGCGTCTTCTCGACTGAGTCGACAATCATCTCGACCACATCCACGGCAATGGCATCGAGCAAGCCGTCCACCGTGCCAAAGTGCACGTAGAAGGTCTTACGGTCGACATTTGCCTCGCGCGCGATGGCGCTCACCGTAATATCGGCGAGGGGCTTTTCCATCAGCAGTCGCTCGAATGCCGAAAGAATCGCATTGCGACTGCGAACGATGCGGCGGTCAAGGCGCGGTTTAGTGGTGGCCATAGACGTGTCCCCTTCATGTCAACTGCCCACCTATAGCTCCTGTACAAGTGGGAGATAATCAACGTAAGAGGATTATCCTACATCTAGCATCGCAATGACGAGCGTCATTAAGAACGCACGACTCACCAACTGGGCTCTAGGGCCGCTTCTTTTTATTGAGCGCCGCAGGGGAAACGCGGATACCGTCGCCAGTCTGACGAACATAGGTCTTCCGTGCCGGTTTAGAGGCCACAGCAGTCTTTTGAGCATGCTGATTGGGGTCCACGGTAACCTGAGAGGTTGGATGTGCCTTAACGGACGCAGAAGGCTTCTGAGGAGTGCGCCCGAGCTTGCACATCATACGGTCCCAGCGCGCATGGATACTCTCGTTATGAGCGCTCTTAAGGCCCAAAAGAGGGGCGGCCAAAATGGTCGGCGCGATAAAGGTGATCAGACGCCAAAGCAGATATCCGGCAGTCGCTGCCGTGCCAAAAAAGTGACCCAGGAACAGCGCGAAGCCGCCCTCGGCACCACCGGTGCCACCAGGCAGCGGGACGGCGGAACTCAACAGCTGTACAAAAGCACTCGCCGCCATGACCGAGAAAAAGTCAACGTCGTACTGACCAAAGGCAAGCATCAAAAAATACGGAACCAGGTAGAAAAACGCCAGCTGCAACATGGTGATGACGACCGTGAGCAGCATGGACGAAAAATGGCCGGCAGAGAGTTTGAATTTCTCGGAGAACGAGTAGATCTCGCCATCGACAAAGGTACGCCAGCCCTCGATCTTAGTAGCGGAAACACCCATGCGCTCGAGCCAATTGATAATACAATGTGCGACGCGCGTGACGGTCTTGGGCATCAACGCCACGGCAAAGATGCCGAGAAGAATGCAGCAGTGGCCGCCAAAACTAAAGACGCAAAGCAGCGTCATGTCGCCATAGCGCTCGGCGAAAAACGGCATGCGGGCGAGCAGCAGAATGGCACCCCATGCCACCAAACCAAACTGGTACACGATAAAGCGGGTGAACTGCGTGGCACCCGCTTCGCCCACATTTTGGCCGGCTTTGGTCAGGCGATAAATCTGGGCAGGCGTGGAGCCCATCATCATGGGCGTCAGATTGCCAAAGAAGATGCCGCTCGCCTCGACCGAAATGAGGTCGCGGATGCCGACAGGCGAATTGGGATCGAGCCATACGGCAATCGCGTACGCCACGATGCCAAAAAACAAGTATAGGAACATGCAGAAGCACGCGGCAGCGAGCCACGGCGCCTGAACGCTAGCCATGGCGGCCCAGAACTGACCCATCTGACCGGTCACGACCAAATAGACGATATAGCCCGCCAGCACAATGCCAATAAAGATGGCACCACGACGTGCGCTCTTGTTGTCATCGCCGCCCGAAACATCGACTTGAGGCTGTGGGGTATGCTGAGAGGACTCCGTCATGAGGCTCCTTCTGACCGTCAATGTATCTGGCCTATTGTACCCGTATGGGAGATAAGCAAAACGTAAAGCTATGGGGCAAATGGGATTAACAGACAAGCCCGCAGGTAATAAAAAACCCGACCTTCAAAAAGAAGGTCGGGTATCAAAAACTTGGTAGCCCGTACCAGATTCGAACTGGTGATCTCCGCCTTGAGAGGGCGGCGTCCTAAACCGCTAGACGAACGGGCCATAAGCCTCAGCAGAAAAGAAGTGGTAGCCCGTACCAGATTCGAACTGGTGATCTCCGCCTTGAGAGGGCGGCGTCCTAAACCGCTAGACGAACGGGCCACATGACATCTGCACTGCCGTGCTGCGAGGACATATATTACGGGACAAAAAACGCGAGCGCAAGAAGAAATTCCAAATTGGCCAAATTTTGTCGTGAGGTTATGGAACACACAGGTCAACCTGGTAGCTAATTTGGGACGGGGCTTTTTTAGCTACCCCTGCCAAAATCACGATTGTTCGTCCTATTGACAGCGGGGGTAGCTAAAAAAGCCCCGTCCCAAATGAGCTACCCCAGGTTGAGGTGGGCCAGAAGGGCTTCGCGGGTATTGGGAACGTTATTCTCGATCACGGCGTCGAGGGCGACGTTGAGAAGCTGTCCCAGCTCAGGCCCCGGTTTGACGCCGGCGCGAATCAGGTCCCCTCCGTTGATGCCAAGCATCTTAAGCGTATAGGGCTCCCCCGCTTCCAACAGTTCGTGGGCGAGCGAACGCATCTCCTCGATCGTCTCGACGTAATAGAAGCACGACGGTGCCTTACCCAGCGTATCGGCACGCTTAAGGTCCATAAGCTCGTCAATCAAACGCGGCGTGTCGACGCCCTCACCCGAAAGCGAGCGCATCATATTGAGCAAACAGGAGCGCTCGGGGCGCAACGGCTTATCGTGATACCTGATAAGCAGACACACGTCGCGAACCAAATCGTGCGAAAGCGCCAAGCGATCCATAATAGCGCGCGCTTTCTTGGCGCCAAGCTCAGGATGACCGTAAAAGTGGCCGCTGCCCGCATGATCGACCGTAAAGCAATCGGGCTTGGAGACATCGTGCAAAAACGCTGCCCACATTAAGCTCGACGAAGGCGCCACGCCGTCACACAGCGCCAGCTCCCCCGCTACCGTCAAAACGCGAGCGATATGCTCGTAGACATTAAAGGCGTGGTAGACGCTGCGCTGGTCAAACCCACGAGCCGGCGCAAGCTCGGGCACGGCGGCGCAAACAAGCTCGGGATAGCGTAGCATCGCGTCTCCCCCGTGGCCGGTCGATAGAATCCCCTCGAGCTCAATGCCCACGCGTTCGCGTGCCACGGCATCGAGCAGCGACGAGCACTCGGCAAGCGCCTGTTTGGTCTTAGGCTCGATCATAAAATCCAGACGGCAGGCAAAACGCACGGCGCGCAGCATGCGAAGCGCATCCTCGTTAAAGCGACGCTTGGGATCTCCAACGGCACGAATCAGCTTACGCTCCAGGTCGCCCTGGCCATCATAACGGTCGACAAGACCGCGCTGGGGATGCCAAGCCATGGCGTTAACGGTAAAGTCACGACGTGCCAGATCGTCCTCAAGCGACGCCGCACGCTCCACACTCTGGGGATGGCGACCATCGGTGTAAAAACCGTCCAGGCGATACGTCGTGACCTCAATACGCTCATCGTCACAAAGGGCGGTAATGCCGCCAAATTTTATGCCCGACTCAACTACCGCAATGCCGGCTGCCTCGAGCGCCGCCTTGGACTCTTGCCACAGGCCGCTACAGCACATGTCAACATCGTGGCTGGGACGTCCCATCAGGGCGTCACGCACCCAACCGCCTACGAACCAGGCCTCGAGACCGGCGTCCTCAAGCGCACGTAGCACACGCAGGGAGGCATCTGTGGGCTGCGTACCGTTGAGCAAAACATTACACATACCTATGGCCTCCTTCGCTTGCGAGCGTTAAACGATGGTTCTCAAGCAGTCTAGCAAGAAACAAGCGTGAGCGCACATGAAATCACATCGTCGATTCGCGCGAACGAGACAGTAGAGCCCATGCGGCCAACAGATAAAAACACCCGCCTCGGAGATCCAAAGCGGGTGTTCGGCAACGATATGTCTAAACGGTTAGCAGACCTGGCGAACGTCGATGTGCTTCTTATATTCGTCCACCTTGGCAAAATCGCCCAAACCAGGGCACTCGACCACGTTGGCACCGGTTGCCATCGAGAGGCGCAGGGCGTCCTCGACGCACTCGGGGGCATCGTGCCACACGGACAGGAAGGCGGCAAGCGAGGAATCGCCGGCGCAGACCGTCGAGAGCAGCTTGACCTCAAAGGTGCGTTTGGCAAACCAAATGTGCTCGCCGTTGGAGAAGTACGCGCCGTCGCCACCAAGGGTCAGCAGCACATTCTTAGCGCCCTTGGCGTGCAGCTCAGCCATAGCGCCCTTAACGGACTCGTCGTCGCCACCGCTCACCTTAATGCCAAAGATGTCGAGCAGCTCGTCGTCGTTGGGCTTAATGAGCAACGGCTCCATGGCAATGAGATCGGCCAGCTGATGGCTCGAAATATCGAGCACGAACTCGGCACCCTTTGCCTTAACACGGCGAAGAACCTCGGCCAGGAAACCCTCGGAGGTGTTGGGGGGCAGCGAGCCGCTAATGACCAGGCAGGTCATGTCGTCGAGCGAGTCGATGAGCTCAAACATCTCCTGCTCGTTGGCAGCATTGATGGCAGCGCCTGCATTGACCATGTTGTACTCGGTATCGGGACCGGCGTTGAGGAAAACGTTGACGCGCGTGATGCCGTCAGTCCACACGGGCTTGACGGGCACACCCAGGGCCTCGGCGCCCTTGACGATATACTCGCCTGAGAAGCCGGCAAAAAAGCCCAGGATCGTGGTGTCTACACCGTAGTAATCGAGGGTGAATGAGACGTTGAGACCCTTGCCATTGGGCGTATAGACCGCGTTGCGCGTACGGGTGACGGTGTTGGCGGAAAGTCCGTCGCAGGAAATGTTGTAATCAATGGCGGGATTTGCAGTAAGCGTGTAAATCATGAATGTTCCTTTCACAAAGCAACGTGATAATGAAAGTATATTCCACGTCTTGTGAAAAGACCATAGCAACTCGGCGAACGGTGTAGAACGCGTGCAGGTCGACAGAAAAGCAGCAAGGCGGGGCAAAAAATCAGGAGTGCTTGCCCTGAAGCTCATTTGCAATTTACAAATAAGCGCCCCGGCTTAAACCGGGGCGCCATATAGCCACGAATATGTAGCGTTTCGCTTACTTGCGATCGAGCTTGCGGACAGCAACGCGCTTACTATACTCATCGACGTGACCGAAGTCGCCGATGCCCACGGACTCGGCAACATTGGCGCCGGTGGCCATAGCGAGCTTCATGGCCTCCTCGACGTTGTCGCGATCCCTGTACCACTTGTACAGGAACGCAGCGAGCGTGCAGTCGCCGGCGCAGACGGAAGAGACCAGCTTGATGTTGAACTCACGCTTAGCGTACCAGATGTCCTCGCCGTTGGAGAAGTAAGCGTCGCCGCGGCTACCACGGGTGAGCAGCACGTTCTGGACGCCGGCATCGTGAGCCATCTTCATAGCAACGCGGACCTCGTCGTCGGTGTCGACCGGCACGCCAAAGATGGCCTTCATCTCGTGATGGTTCGGCTTGATGAGCAGCGGCTTCTTGTGAGCGAGCTCCTTGAGCTTGTCGGAAGACAGGTCCAGGACGACGTCGGCGCCACGAGCCTGAGCGTGATCCATGACCTGAGCCAGGAAGTCGGGCGTAGCTTTGGGAGGCACGGAGCCGGAGACGATCAGGCACTCAAGATCGCCCGCGGTGTCCAGGATGTTGTAGAGCTCCTTCTGGTGCTCCGGCGTAATCGGGGCGCCGGGGTTAAGGATGCCGTACTCGTGCTGGCCATCGTTGACATAGGTGTTGATACGCGTGATGCCGTCGGTCCAGACCGGGCGGCACAGGCAACCCAGGTTCATGACCTCCTCGACGATGAACTTGCCCGTGAAGCCGGCGAAGAAGCCGAGCGCGACGGTGTCGACGCCCATCTTCTTAAAGGCGAAGGACACGTCGAGGCCCTTGCCGTTAGCCGTGTAGCTGGCCGAGCCGGTGCGGACGTTCTCGTCGGGCTCGAGCGGAGAGCTCGAAACCGTCATGTCGACAGCCGGGTTAGCGGTTAGCGTGTAGAACATTTACAGTACCCCCTGTATATTTGAGGGCCGCGCGGCCAGCCCATTCCAACCACGCGGTTACCTCTGATACCAAATTAGCGAGCGGCAGCCTCAAGCAGCGCCTTGACCTCTTCGGCAGTGGTGCAGGCGAGCGCCTTCTCGGCGAGATCGTCGCACTCGGCCTTGGTCCACTGGCTGATGGTCTTGCGGGCGCGAAGGATAGACGGAGCGCTCATCGAGAACTCCTCGAGGCCCCAGCTGATCAGCAGCGGCTCAAGCAGCGGATCGGCAGCGGCCTCGCCGCACATACCGACCATGATGCCAGCCTTGACGCCGCTCTCGATGATGTTCTTGAGCGAGCGAAGCACGGCGGGATAGTACACCTGGTACAGGTTAGAAATGGTGTCGTTACCACGGTCGGCACACATGGTGTAGCCGATCAGGTCGTTGGTGCCGATCGAGAAGAAGTCGGCGACCTCGGCCAGGCGGTCAGCGATCAGCGATGCGGCAGGCGTCTCGACCATAATGCCGACCTCGATGTTCTCGTTGAACTTGCGGCCCTCTTCGGTCAGCTCGGACTTGCACTCCTCGACGAGCTCCTTAACGGCCAAGACCTCCTCGACGCAAGTGACGAGCGGGATCATGATCTTGACATCACCGAAGGCGCTGGCGCGCAGCAGAGCGCGGAGCTGTACCTTGTACTGGTCGGGGTTGGCCAGGCAGTAACGCACGGCACGGAAGCCCATGAAGGGGTTCTCTTCCTTGACCATGTGCAGGTACGGGATCTCTTTGTCGCCACCCACGTCGAGCGTGCGGATGATGACCGGAGCGCCATTGAGCGCGCTGGCAACCTTACGATAGGCGTTGAACTGCTCCTCCTCGGAAGGAAGCTCGGCGGAGTCCATGAACAGGAACTCGGAGCGGAACAGGCCAATGGCCTCGGCGTCGTGATCGAGCGCGTTGGGCACGTCATCGGGGTTACCGATGTTGCAGGCAATGATCTTCTTGATGCCATCGGCAGTCACGGACGGCTTGCCACGGAAAGCCTCGAGGGCTGCCTTCTCGGCAGCGAAAGCCTCGGCCTTGGCGGTGTAGGCGGCAAGCGTCTCCTCGTCGGGATCGGCCTCGACGATACCCTTGCCACCGTCGACGACAACGGTCATGCCGTTGCGCAGCGCGGTGCAGCTGTTGGCAACCGAAAGGACAGCCGGAATCTCGAGGGCGCGGGCGATGATCGCGGAGTGCGACGTGCGGCCACCGGTCTCGGTGACGATACCGGCAACGTGGGCCTTATCGATCGTGGCGGTCATGGACGGTGTAAGGTCGTGCACGACAACGACCGTGTTTTCGGGCAGGACGGAGAGATCGACGACCTCCTTGCCCAAAAGCTCGGCCAGAATACCGGTGCGGATGTCGGCGATGTCTGCCGCGCGCAGGCGGAACATCTCATCGTCCATGGACAGGAACATGTTCTCAAACATGGTCGAGGTGTCCATGAGCGCCTGCTCGGCGCAGGTGCCGCCGTCAATGGCGGCGTTGATGGCGTCGGTCATGCCCGGGTCCTGAGCCAGGACAATGTGTCCGCTCATGATCTCGGCCTCGGCCTCGCCCACCGTCTCCTTCATGTGGTCGGCCTGAGCCTGGGTCTTCTCGCAGAAGACCGAAAGGGCGGTCTGATAGCGCTCCTTCTCTGCTGCCGAATCAGCAACCTCGTGCGGCTCAAACGTCAAGTCGGGTTCGACGGCAACCATGACGGTGCCGATACCGATGCCCTCGGAAGCGTTGACTCCCTGATACATTCCTATTCCTCTCTCCGTGTCATGTGATAAAGCGTTTTGCCATATCCATGACAAAAGAGCGCAGTTCCCTTTAAACAGGTCACTGCGCCCCCAAATATGAACTTAGTTGTTCAACATGCGACCCGTTTGAGTTCTACTCGCCAAGACCGCTCTTGATGAGCTCGATGGCAGCAGCCAGAGCCTCGGCCTCGTCAGCGCCGTCACACTTGACCTCGACCTCGGTACCGCAGGGGATGCCGGCAGCCATGAGGGCCATCGGGGACTTGCCGTTGACCTCCTTCTCGGGGGTGACGACCGTCACGTCGCAGGCGTACTTGCCCATGGTGGAGGCGAAGAGGCCAGCCGGACGCATGTGAAGACCCTGGGGATTAACGAGGGTAGCCTTCTCAGAAACCATAATTGACTCCTTTTTTGTGTTTAACCCCTATCAGCAATGCGACAGGAGCCATATTCACGACGTTGATTATATTAACTCACATCAAACGGTTTTTCATTATGTTTCGCACGAATTGTTGGACAGATGTGTTTGTCGTCCGCTTGCTCGCCCACAGGGGGCCGGGCGCGGCCAGTGAGATTTCCTGCTCTACAGTCCTGCTCGCACGAAGAGCACATTAAGTGCTCTTCGGCTCGTGCGGAACTCGCGATAAATCTCACTGGCCGCGCCCGGCCCCCTGTGGGCGAGCAAGCTGCGGAAACTCGGTCGGTCCAGAGCAATATCGTGCGAACGAAATTTTGGCTGATAATTTGTTCGCCTGGTTGATCTGGTTGATGCGGTTGTCTATACCCTCCTGTGAACTGAGGAGTATCCCGAACTGTCGGCAGGAAGGAAATGTCCCTCAGTACCGGGTAACTTGAAAAAAGGCGGGGACCCCTGTTGGAGTCTCCGCCTTATATACAGGGGGCGATGTTATTCGCAAGCTGCGGGATTAGACCAGACGGGCGTTGATCGTCTTAGCGATCTCGGCAGCGTCGGTGGAACCCTTAACGGTGGCACGGAAGCCCTCGTCCATGAGCGCCTCGGCGACCTTGGACAGGATCTTGAGGTGCGTGGTGCCGGCCTGGGCACCGGGGATGAGCAGGGCAATAGCCACGTTGACGGGAGCGCCGTCCATGGTGTCCCAACCGGTCACGCCAGAGTCGTCCTTGACGACGATGACGGCGGCCTCGGTAATGGCATCAGACTTGGCATGCGGAATAGCGAAGCCCTCCATCATGCCCGTGGTGCCCTCGGCCTCGCGGGCCAGGAAGGCGTTCATTACGGCGTCGGCGTCGTCAGCGATACCGGCCTTGACAGCCTGGTTGGAGACAAAGCTCAGGGCCTCGTCACGAGAAGCAAAATCCTCGGCGACAAAAACGTTCTCGACCTTCACGAAGTCGGAAGCCTCAGCCTTGGGGGCCTCGACGGCAGCGGCCTTGGGAGCCTCGACCGGCTTAGCGGCAGCGGCGGGAGCGGCCTTCTGATTCTTCTCGAAGTCATACTTCTTGAAAGCAACGAACAGGATGCCACCGACCACGGCGCCGATGAGGATCGCGAGGACCCACAGCGGACCGTTCTCGACAACGGGCAGGACCAGGAAACCACCGTGAGGCGCCGGATCGTGGACGTTGAACATAATGGTCAGAATCGAGGCGATGGAGGAACCGAGCATCATGATGGGCATGACGGGCCAGATGTTCTTGGTCATGAACGGAATGGCGCCCTCGGTGATGTGGGTGCAACCAAGGATGAGGTTGACGATACCGGCGTCATGATCCTCCTGGCTGAAGTACTTCTTGCCGACGATGACGGCGAAGGTGGTGATCAGCGGCGGAACGATGCAGGCGGCGGAGACGGCAGCCATGAAGTTGGTGCCAAAGTTATAGGTGTCGGTGCCGACACCGGCAGCCAAGGCCTCGGTGAGCATAGCGGTACCGGTGACGTAAGCAGCCTTGTTGACCGGGCCGCCCATATCAAAGGCGCACATGCAGCCAATGGCAAGACCCAGGACAACAGCGCCAGAGGCAGACAGACCCTTGAGGAAGTCCATCATGGCGGTGTTAATGGCAGCCATGGGGCCGGAGATGCCGAGCATGACCAGACCGACGATGGCGGTCGAGAACAGCGGGTACAGGAAGATAGCCTTGAGGCCGTCCAGGTTCTTGGGCAGCTTGGCAAAAACCTTCTCGAGCAGCAGGATGACATAGCCAGAGAGGAAGCCGCCGACGATGCCGCCCAGGAAGCCGAAGCCCACGCCGGCACCGCCGGCATCGATCATGCCGGTCTCGGCATTAACGGGCAGGCCCTGGATGGCGATCATACCGGCGACAAAGCCGGGAACGAGCGCCGGGCGCTTGCCGATGGACTCGGCGATATAGGCGGAAAGCACGGGAACCATGAGGTTCATGGCGATGCCGCCGATGATCTTGAGCATAGCGGCAAAGCTGTTGTAGTCGGCAGCCGTCGAATCGAAGGACGTGATGCCCCACAGGAACGAAACGGCGGTCAGAACACCACCGGCAACGACGAAGACCAGCATGTGGCTGACGCCGTTCATGAGGTGCTTATAGATGATGTGACCGATGGACTCCTTCTCCTCGACCTCATCCTCGACATCGGCAGCAGCCGCAACCGTGTCGTCGCCCTTGGCGGCGAGAGCACGGTCAATCAGCTTGCCGGCAGCCTCGACGGACAGGGCCTTGGAAACACCGACGGAAACCATGGGCTTACCGGCGAAACGCTCCGCCTGGACATCCTTATCGGCTGCGACGACGACGGCCTTGGCACCGGCGATCTCACCCTTCGTGAGTTCGTTCTCGACACCGACCTGGCCATGAGTCTCGACCTTAATGGTCAGACCGCGCTCGGCAGCCGCCTTCTCCAGCGCCTCTTTCGCCATGAAGGTGTGCGCGATGCCGGTCGGGCAACCGGTGGCGGCGATGATGTCAAACTTAGCCATGTGTCCCTCCTTCTTGAGTACTGCGCCCGCGGGCGCTCCCCTACACGCGCTACGGTGCGCGCTTTTCCACTCCTGAAAGATACCAAGCCACCGCTTATATGAGAAGCAATCAAGCCTATTTCTCCGGTGAAAGGTTCTTTCACAACCGTAAACGGTCGATGAAAGTTTACCATCAACTTTTGAAACAGCAAGGTGTATCTTGTAATTGAAATCCCCGTATACTAGAGCGGCACACAACAAGACAGCTTTTAATGCCAACCAGGAGTCATCCATGTCCGATAGCAGCAAGAGCGCACTCTCCCTTATTAGCACGCACAAGGGATACAGCGAGTCCGAGCAGCGCATTGTCGACTATATCCTAGAGCACCAGTCCGAGGCACCGCTCCTAACAGCCGCGCAACTCTCGCGCGCCGCCGCAACCTCCGAGGCCACCGTCTCGCGCTTCTGCCGCAAGCTGGGCTTTGGAAGCTTTCGCAGCTTTCAGTTTTCGCTGGCGCGCGATCTGGAGAGTCAGCGCAGTGAAGGCCTCACAGACGAGGTCTCGCTCGATAATATGGAGCAGAGCCTCAAAAACATCCTCGCCGCAAAGGTCAGTGAACTCAATGCGACCATCGATGGCATTGATCACGATACACTGGCAGCCGTCGTGCACGCGTTTAAGAACGCAGGGGCTATCGAGTTTGCAGCCGTAGGTAATACCAACGCCGTTGCGCTTGACGCGACGTTTAAGTTTTCGCAACTGGGCCTTCGCTGTATGTCAAGCACCATCAGCGAGACATCAATCGGCTTTGCGCTCACGTTGCGCCCCGGCGACGTTATCGTGCTGATCTCGAACTCTGGCAAGTCGCGTCGACTGAATCGCATGGCAAAAGCGGCTCGAGGCTGTGGTGCCACCGTAGTCGTCATCAGCAGCGACAGCAAGTCTCCGCTTGCTCGCCTAGCCGACTACACCTTTAATACCGTGAACCACGAGGCGCTGCTCACCACGGGCGACTTTGCGTTCTCCAAGATCAGCGCCACGATGATCATCGAGGTTATCTACAACTTCCTGCTGCCCGAAATCGAGGACGCCCGAGAGCACATTAGCTACTACGAGGAGCTTATCCAGCCGGATAAGGTCGTGGAATAGAAATTTTGGCGAGCCGACAAACGCCACTCGCCACGAAACCGGCCCATCTACTACGTTTTATCAGTATGGCCCAACCACATACCGAAAATAGAAAAACCGCAGGCGTTCTACCTGCGGTTTTCTTTTTGCAATTCAAGGCGTGGTTGCCGATAGCCTATTAAACGTAGTAGATGGGCCGGTTTCGTGGCGGCCGGGTCGAACATACATGTAACGGCTCGGCCTAAGCACGCGCTTCCTCGAGCATCTGCTTAGCATGCGCCAAGCTCGCCTCCGATTGATCGCCACTCAGCATACGGGCGATCTCTGCGGTACGGGCGTCCCCGGCCACCTCATCCAGATGGGTTTGGGGAACGTCGCCCGGCTCTTTGCTCACCACGTAATGTTTGTCGGCCATGACGGCGACCTGCGCCAGGTGCGTTACGACAATCACCTGATGCGTTGCGGCAAGATCTGCCAGAACGCTCGCAAGGGCGCGTGCAGTAGAGCCGCCAACACCGGCATCGACCTCGTCGAACACCAACGTATCCACGCCGTCCGCGTTACCCAAAACAACCTTGCTCGCCAGCATGACACGGCTCAGCTCGCCGCCGGACGCAATGCGGCGCAGGGGGCGCGGCGTCAATCCGGCACCGCTACGATACAAAAGCTCGTAGCTCGAAGGGCCCGCCGGCGTCCACTCGGCGCGCGGAAGATCGCGCGAGTCCCAAACGAGCTCGGCGCCGCCCATCTCCAGGCGCGCCATCTGACGGCCAACCTCGTGACAAAAGCGCGGGGCTGCCGTATTGCGTGCACGCTTAAGTGCCTTGGCGGCGGCGAACAGTTCGCGCTCTGCCGCGCCAAGCGCTTCGCGCGCCTTCTTAATCTGCTCATCACCATCGTCTACCAGCGACAACAGCTCTCGCGAGCTATCGCGCATGGCAAACACGTCGTCCATGGTGGGACCCCACTGACGCAAAAGTCCCTTAAGATCGGAATACCGCTCGCGCATACGAGCCAGCTCGCGCGGATCGAAGGCGACCCCATCTCGATAGGCGCGCAGCTCATTGGCACAATCCTCGAGCGAGATGCAGGCATCCGAAAGCGCATCGGCGATAACACCCAGCTTGCGATCGACAGTAGCCATGCGCGAAAGCTCCGCGACGGCACTGTTCACGGCATCGAGTGCTCCCCCTTCGGCAGCAAGCGACGCATGGGCATCGTTGGCCGTTGCCACCAACACCTCGGCATGCTCGGAGCGCGGCAGCAGCTCCTCGAGCTCCTCATACTCACCCGGCTTGGGGTCGACCTCGGCGATACGCTCCAGAGCGAAGCGCGCTTCCTCGACACGACTCCCCTGCGCGCGTGAGGCCTCTTCGACGCGACGGACCTCTTTGGCAGCCGCGCGAGATGCCTTAAGGCAAGCACGATAGCGATCGAGCGCCTCGAGCGCCGGGCGCCCCGCCCATGCATCGACCATGGCAACATGATGCGCCGGGTCGAGCAGGCGCTGGTGCTCGTGCTGGCCGCAAAGATCCATCATCACGCCGACGCGCTCCGAAAGCTCACGCACGCTGGCGATGCGGCCGTCAATTTTTACGCGGCTGCGACCCTCGGCAGAAAGGCTGCGCTGCACGGTGAAGCCCTCCGTATCGTGCGGGCCGTCAAACAGGCGCGCCTCGACGTTGGCAAGCGTCTCGCCCTCGCGCACCGTCGACGAATCCGCGCGCTCACCCAAAATGAGCTTAAGCGCCGAGAGCAAAGCAGTCTTACCGGCGCCGGTCTCGCCGGTCAGAACCGTTAAGCCCGCGCTCGGAACCAACGTCGCCTCGCGAATGAGGGCAATGTTGGAAACCTGCAGCTCATCGATCATGACGCACTCCGTAGAACACGCGGCTCACCGAGTTATAGAAGCTCTCGGGGCCGTAATCCAGCAGCAGTACATCGCCGGGACCGCGACGCACGGCCACGCTCTCGACCGTGCCATCGCAGGTAATAAACTGTCCATCGATGGCGATCGCAGGCACGCTCGGGCGGTCATCGGACATAAAGATCTCGACGACATCGCTTGGCGAGGTCAAAAAGGCGCGAGCCTGAATGGTATGTGGGGCGATGGGCACGCAAACCATGCCCGTGTAATCGGGACTGACGATGGGGCCGCCGGCGGAAAGCGCGTAGCCGGTGGAACCGGTCGCTGTCGAAACGACGACGCCGTCACCGCGCAGGCGGTCGATATGATGGCCAGACACCGTGATGTCAAACTCAACCATATCGGACAGGGGCCCGCGCGTAAGCGCCATATCGTTAAGAGCAAACGTGCGCACGACATCCTTCGTGCCATCTTCGCGTACCGAAACGATATCCGCGGCGAGGGTGGCGCGGCGACTCACATGGAGCTCTCCGGAAAGGGCATCGCTCACGACCTGCAAAATATCGCGATCCTCGGGGCTCGCAGCAGTCAAAAAACCCAAATGACCATAGGAAAGGCCCAGAATGGGGATCTCGCGGTAGTTGAGAATGCGGGCGGCACGCAACAGCGTGCCGTCGCCGCCGAGCGTAATGACCAGGTCGGCATCGTCAACATCGGGCGCACGCTGGATCTTGGAACGCTGATCGGCAGCCCATGCGACCTCGTAACCCTGGCGCGAAAGCCAAAGCTCGAGCATTAGGCCGCTCTCGACCGCCTCTTGCTTGTAGTAATTGGGAACCAGAAAGACCTTCATAGCGTTGCAGCTTTCTCGCTCAAAGCCGTTACCTGTGATTGCAGCTCATCGTCGGCACGCTCGCCAGAGGCAAACCTCGTGCCGTACAGGAAAAACTCGACGTTGCCCTTGGCGCCATGGATGGGCGACACGCACACGTCGAGCGGAAACAGGCCCTTGGCGGCAAAGAGCTCAATCGCCGCCATAAGCGTATCGCGGCGGACGGAGGGGGCGGTCACGATACCGCCCTCGCCCACCAGCGCAGCCGGCGCCTCAAACTGCGGCTTTACGAGCGTGCAGAACGAACCCGAAGGCTTCAGGCACGCCAACACGGCGTCGATGATATGCGCGATACTCGTAAACGACACATCGCAGACAGCCAAGTCGATAGCGCCGCCGTATCCAAGCTCGGGCAGCTGTGTCACGTTGGTGCGCTCATGGAGCGTCACGCGCTCGTCTTGGCGCAGCGACCAATCAAACTGTGCGCGACCCACATCGACCGAAACGACCGTTGCGGCGCCACGCTTGAGCAGGCAATCGGTAAAGCCGCCCGTGGAGCAGCCCACATCGAGGCAAGCAAGTCCCATGGGATCGATTCCAAACGCATCGAGCGCGCCCTCGAGCTTGAGCCCGCCGCGCCCCACGTAGGGAATACGGCCCTTCACGTGCAGGGGCAGACCGGGCGTCACCTTAAGGCCCGGCGAGGTCAAACGCTCGCCGCCACTCGAGACCAAGCCGGCCATAAGAGTGCGAAGGGCATCCGCGCGATCGGCGCAGATGCCCTGTGAAATCAGTTCGTCATCGAGACGCACGCGTTTCATGAATGCCATCAACCATTCGTATCCGGAGACGCGGCCTGGCTATCCTGGGATTCGTTTGCCGCATCCTCATCGTATTCCTGCTCGAGCTTATCGGCCTCACGAGGCGTCAACTCAAACTTGTCGACCATATCGACCGCACGGGAGCCAAGTTCGATCGCCTCGTCAAACAAATCGAGCGAACGCTCCAAGGACGTATCCTTGGAACGAACGGTAGCGATGATCTGGTCCAAGCGGTCCGAGATCTCGTCGAAGTTGCGGACGGAACCCTCTGGCATGGCTACTCCTCGACGGTACCGGTCTCGACCTCGGCGACCTCGGCACCCTCGTCGAGAACGCCGGCCGCAGCCTGAGCGGCTGCAACCTTGGCGGCAGCCTCGGCGGCCTGGGCCTCCTCGCGGGCGCGGTCCTCGGCCAGCAGCTCCTGATACAGGTCCTCGCCCGGCAGCTCCTCGCTACGCGCGATCTTGCCCAGCACGCCATTGACAAACGACGCGGACTGGTCGGTGCCATAGGCCTTGGCAAGCTCTACAGCCTCGTTGATCACGATGGCGTCCGAGACCTCCTCGTCGGTGAGGAAGCGCATCTCATAGACGGCGATACGCAGCAGATTGCGATCGGCGCCGGGCATGCGCATAAGGTCCCAGTTCTTGGCGATGGAGCGCAGGGCGCAGTCGATGCGGTCGATATACTCGTAGGCACCGCGGCACAGCTCCAGAGCGTAGGGGTCGAGGGGACCCTTCGAGATCAGGAAATCGCCCTCGAGGACGCGCTCGAGCGGGCTGTCCGTGGCCTCGGCCTGGAACAGCAGCTGCAGCGCCTGACTGCGGGCAAGCGTACGCCCGCGATAAACCTTAAGGCTCAAAGGTTACTCCTTGGGGAAAACGAGGCCGTCGATGCAAACGTCAACGCGCTCGACCTCGACGCCTACCTGGGCATCGATAGCTGCGACCACGGCGGAGCGAACGGCCTCGGCGAGTTTCTTGAACGGATAGCCAAAGAACACCACGACGCGCACGGTGAGTGCGAGCTTGTCGCCGATGACCTCGGCCTCTACCGGCGGCTCGGAAGCCGGGGCCTTGGACGAAAACATCATGGAGACAAGGTTGGTGGCAAGGTCCTTGACGCCCACGGAGGCGATGCCCTCGACATCCGTGACGGCGCGCGAGACGATGGCGGTCAGAACATCGGGCGAAATACCGATGCCGTCAATCTTGATTTCCTGGGGCATGAGTCCTCCTAGAAGAGTTGGTTGCTAGACGCGGGAGACGAACTTGCCGTCGCGGGTGTCAACCTTGATGACCTCGCCCTCGTTGAGGTACATCGGGACCTGGATGACAGCACCGGTGTCGATGGTGGCCGGCTTAGTGGAACCCTGAACGGTGTCGCCCTTAAAGCCCGGGTCGGTCTGGACGATGGTGGTCTCGATGAACATCGGCGGGGTCACACCCATGAGCTCGTCGTCGGCGAAGAGCAACTGGCAGGTGTCGTTCTCGCGCAGCCACTTGGAGTTCTCGCCCACCATGTCCTCGGGAACGGGAACCTGCTCGTAGGACTCGTTGTCCATGAAGATGTAGTCGGCGCCGTCGTTGTAGAGGTACTGGAACTCACGGGTGGTGAGCATGACGCTCTCGAACTTGGTACCGGCGTTGCAGGTGTTCTCGACGACACGACCGCTCTTGATATCGCGGGTCTTGTAGCGCACAAAAGCACCGCCCTTGCCCGGCTTGACGTGCTGGAACTCGACGATGGTGTAGACCTTGTCCTTAATGCGGAGACCGAGGCCGTTCTTGAAGTCGGCGGTAGAAA
The DNA here is from genome assembly GCF_052116285.1 of Collinsella sp. Sow4_E3. NCBI lineage: Bacteria > Bacillati > Actinomycetota > Coriobacteriia > Coriobacteriales > Coriobacteriaceae > Collinsella > Collinsella sp. Sow4_E3. Next base: position 80,926 of record NZ_JBQKLJ010000004.1, on the reverse strand, counting down.
TGGTAGGCATAGCGACCTTTCTTGTTATGGGTAGAACGCACTAGCGTCCAAATTACATACGAGCGAAATTATACACTTGCAGGCGGCGCCTGCGGCGAGCGCATAAAAAGAGAACGCGGGGCGCCCGAATCATTTCGGACGCCCCGCTTCCAAAATCGAACTGAATGGCTTAGCAGTCGATGACGTGCAAGTCGTGCGGGGTCTTGGTGAAGGGCTCATAGCCGTTCTCGGTGACAACACCGTAATCCTCCAAGCGCACGCCGCCCACGCCGGGCAGGTAGACGCCGGGCTCCATGGTGACAACCGAGCCGACCTCGATGATGTTCTTGCTGCGGTTGAAGTTGGGCAGCTCGTGGATGTCGATACCGACACCATGGCCCAGGCCATGGTTGTAGTAATCGCCATAACCGGCATCGCCGATGATCTTCTTGGAAAGCTTGAAGATATCGTTACCCTCGACGCCCGGATGGATAGCGGCGACGCACTCCTCGTGGGTGCGGCGCACGAGCAAGTACAGGTCGAGCTGTTCCTGCGTGGGCTCGCCCATCACGACGGTACGCGTCATATCGGAGCGATAGTCGCAGTAGCCCGCGCCATAATCCATGAGGACGAAATCGCCCTTCTCGATGACACGGTCGCTCGGGACGGCATGCGGGTTGGCGGTGTTGGGACCGCTCGCGACGATGGAGCCAAAGGCCAAGCTGTCGGCACCGTTGGCGAACATAAAGTTCTCGAGCTCGTTGCGGACCTGCTTCTCGGTCATACCGGGCTTAATAAAGCCGAGCATGTGCTGGAAGGCGGCATCGGTGATCGACTGCGCGTGTCGCATGAGCTCGATCTCCTCGGCATCCTTGATGGCGCGCATCTTACGAATGTCGTCATGCATCAGCGGCAGCATGCAGGCGACGGAGCGATCCTCAAGACCACGCTGAATACCCTGGTAAAAGTTAATCTGCATGTCATCCTCGACGGCGCAGACACGACACTTGTTGGCCGCGATCTTGTCGGCAACCCAACCGGGGATGGTGCCCTCGTCCATGTCGTAGACCCAGGGGCTGCCGGCGGGCGTGTTCTCCTCAAAGCTGTTGAGATAGCGCGAGTCGGTATGGAACAGGCATTGATCGGCCGTAATAAATGCGGCGTGCGGAAACTCGAAGGTGTAATCGAAGACGCCCTTCACACCCGTGAGCCAACGGAGGTTGGCCTCATCGCGCACGACGATAGCATCGTAGCCGCGCTCGACCATCAGGGCACGGACACGCTCGATACGACCGGCAGGACCGGCAGCAAACTCAGACATTCAGATTCCTTTCTTATTGTCCTCAAAAAGAGCAGGACGAGCTTCAAACGAATAGCCGAACCACAAGCGATTCGCAACCGATTGAAAACCCGTCCCTCAAAATGATACGAAAGACGATGGATGTCAATAAAGTTAAAAAAGTTCCTTGCGAGAAGCCAGATACGCCTGCGCATGGCGTTCGAGAATCTCGTCCTCGACATTTGTCAGGCGAATGGCGCCGAGCGCCGCGGGCAGCGGCAGCATGCTGCGGTTTGAGCGGGCAAACTGCTGCTTGCGGAACTCCTCGATAAACGCGGTGGGCTCCAAGTCGAAGGCAAGCTCTTCGATGCCAAAGTCCTCCAGGCAATCGTCGAGATCAAACACATTGTCGATATCGAAGTCGCAGGCATCATGTGCTAGGCGCGCCTCAAAGCGCATACCCTCGGAAAGGAGCTGGTATGCGGGAACGTTAGCCGCGGCCTCGCCCAGGCAGGCGCGAAGGGTGCGCTCCCCTGTCTTACCAAAATCGAGTGCATGGCGAGCACTGGGGTTCGTGGCCATGAGCACGTCTTTGCGCGCGGTCTGGGACCACTGCACAGCATTGACGAGCGCGACCTCCTCGCCGGAAAGAATCTCGGGAACAGTCTCGGTAAACTGATTCCAGCGGGACTTGCTGCTCGAAAGCATGGTGCCAACAAGCACCACATAGCCGAGCTTGAGATCCTCGGGGTCCGCCTCGCGAACAAGGTCGAGGTCACACACGACCAAGCCCGATTCGGGACGGAACGCGATAGCGGGAAGCGCATTCGACGACGAGGCGACGAGCGGCTTCATGGTCGTCGCGACCGTGAGCATGGCGTCGAACGTTGTCGGCAGCAAGGCGCACTCGGTGCGACCGCACCACTGATTAGCACACCAGCTAACAACCGAGCAGGTTGCGGCATCACCAACGGCGACAACCAGATCGTCGCAGGTAATGCCGTTGGCAGATAGGGCGCCAAAGATGGCATCGGCATCGGCCAGCGTGGCACCAGCAGGCGAAATCTCGAGTGGGAGCTGCGACACGACAAAACCGGCATCAACCAGCGCATGCTCGACGACCTCGCCAAAACGCTCTGACGTGGCGTCGCTCCAAACCACCAACGCGCGCTTAGGCTTGCCCACAGCCGAGGCAAACATGCGCGACAGCTCCTCGAACGCGCCCAATCCGACGCGGACATCGACACTGCGGTTTTGGAAATTGATCAGTTGACGGCGAATCATAGCAGCCCACGCTCCAAAAGCATCTCGGCACAAAGGTAGGAAACGTCCTCGAAAGACTTGTTGCGAATATCAAGGGTAATATCGGCGGCCTGGCGATATAGCGGACGGCGATGCTCAAACAGGCGCGCGGCATGCTCGGGCGAACGGAAATCGGGACGCGTGTCGGACCGACGAATCTGGCGAATCGAATCCTCAAAGTCACCTTCGAGATACACACAGATACCCATCTGGTGCATAAGCTCAATATTCACCGGAGTCTCGACGATACCTCCGCCGCAGGAAACCAGCAGGCTGCGCTCGCTTTGGAGCGAACGGAGCGCCGAGGTCTCAAGCTCACGAAAACGCTCCTCGCCCTCGGTCTCAAAAATCTCGGTCACCGATTTACCGCAACGACGCACGACAAGGCGGTCGGTATCGATAAAGCGACGTTTGAACATAGTGCCCACGTTGCGCGCAAGCGTCGATTTGCCCGCGCCCAAAAAGCCGATAAAGAAGATATGGTCGCAGCCGTGTTTGGTGTGCTGGGACATAGCGAGACCTATTCCTCGCAGGGAAGGTCGCGCAGGGCCCGGCGCTCAAAGATACGGAAGATCTGCGTATACCACAGGTCCTGAGTGGCCTGCGGCTTTACCAGGATGGTATCGACGCCGGCGAAATTGCCGCTCCATACGTCCGTGTAGAGCTGATCACCGATCAGCACCGCCTCGTCGGCCGTGGCGCCGAGGCGCTTAAGACCCGCCATGAGGGCAAACGGAGCCGGCTTCATGGCGTGGCTAATTGCCTCGAGTCCCAGCTCGCGTGCAGAGCTCATGACCTGGTCGCGATGCCAGTTGTTAGACACCATGCACAGCTTAAAGCCTTTGGCGCGGGCGGCGTCGAGCCAAGCGGAAACCGCGGCGGGAACCTGCTCGGTGTCGCGCGGCACCAGGGTGTTATCGCGATCGAGCAGAATGGCGCGTTTGCCGTCGGCCCACAGGGTATCAAGGTCGATGCGGTCGACGGATGCAACATATCGTTTGGGGCTGAAAATCCTCATGTTTAATTCCAAGACTGTTGGTGCTCTTCGTAGGTTTGCGAGAAGTACTCCTCGTCCTGCGTAATGTAGAAATACAGGTCATCGGAGTCGGTCGGCTCAAGCGTGGCCTTGAGTGCCTCGAGCGACGGGGAGCAGATGGGCGTGGGTGGCAGACCCTCGTGCTTATAGGTGTTGTACGGACTATCGCTCTGCAGGTCGTCGGCGGAAACCTCGCCACCGGTGACATACATCATGGTCGCATCGCTGTTGAGATAACGCAGACCATCGAGCTTGCCGGCAAGGCGGTTGTAGAAGACCGAGGCGACATGTGCGCGCTGCTCGGCGTTGAGACCCTCGCGCTCAACGATGGAAGCGAGATTGATGATGTCGTAATCGGACATCTCCACGCCGTAACGCTCTTTGATCTTGGCCTCGCACCCGGCAAAATCGAGAGACTTGTACTCGGTGTTGAACTGATCGAGCATGGCGCGGATAACGTCATCGGCGCTCGGGTCCTTGCCCAGCGAATAGGTCTTGGGGAACAGAAAACCCTCGAGCGAATCGTTGGCGGCGCCCTTAAGGAAGCTATAGTCGTCCACGTAGTTGGAGGCCTTGGCCTGGTTGAGGAAGTCTTCCTTAGAGATGCTGTCGTAGGCCTGGGCCACACGGTCGGCGACTTGATCGACCGTTAGACCCTCGGGAATAGTAAGCGCATTGTAGCCCGCATTGGGGCCTTCCATGAGCTGCTGAACAACCTTGGTCGCATCCATGAATGTGGTGAACGAATAGGTACCAGGCTTGAGCGACATATCGGCATTGAGCTTTTTGACCGCCGCATAGTAATCCTTGGGATTTTCGACGATATGGTTCTCGGAGAGGATCGAGGCGATGGTGTCGCCCGAAGCACCGTCGGGAATGGTCACCGTAACCTGCTGACCAGCCGTAACCTTCGTATCCTCACCGGCAAAGAAGCCCTTGACGGCCGGCACGACAAAGAAAGCGATCACAGCAAGCGCGAGCACCGCCACCACAACGCCGATGATCATGGGAACCGGAGAACTCTTCTTTTGAGCACCGCGTCGAGCACGCGTGTCGTAGCTCGAGCGGGTCGCCGGAGCAACGCCATGCAAACCGCGAGCATGATGCGAATGAGATTGGGTAGCCTGCGTTCGCCGGACAGGTGCCTGCTGCTTAAAGCGGGTACCGCCTGCGGGCTGGGCCGTACGAGCAGTGGGCTGCTGTGCCGCGCGAGAAGCCGGATGCTGAACCGAACGAGCAGTGGGCTGCTGACCCGTCCGTTGAGCAGGTTGAGCCGAACGAGCAAAGGGCTGCACCGGGCGCGCGCCAGGCTGAGCTGCGCGCTGCGTCGGCTGTGCCGGACGCTGGCCAGGCTGGGCAGGGCGCGACGCGGCCTGACGTGTACGATTCGGCTGGCGCGGATCGGAAGCGCTAGGCATGCGTAACCTCCTCGTTTTTACGATCGAGCCACGTCTGCAAAAACAGGCTGGCGGCAATCATGTCAATCTTGCCCCTCATCTGCTTTTCGTTGAGGCCCTGCTCGCGCAAGATACGCTTTGCCTCTTGCGAGGACAGACGCTCGTCCTCAAACTCCAACGGAAGATCGAGCTCGTCGGCGATCTTTTGCGCCACGGCGGCGACGCGCTCGGCCTGGGGGCCGGGCTCGCCGGCCATGGTCAAGGGACGTCCGCTTACCAGGATATCGGGCTCATAGTCCTCGACCAGGTAACGGAACGTCTTGGCCATACCGGTGACCTCGGCGGCCAGGAGTACCTTGACGGGCATCGCCATCTTGCCATCACGGCTCGAGACGGCAATGCCAATCCTGGTTTCCCCTATGTCCAGTGCGAGCGCGACCACAGCGACTACTTCGGTTCTTAGGCGCCCAGCGCGGTCTTAGCGGCCGCGAGGGCATCGGCGATACCGGCGGCGTTCTTGCCACCGGCCTGGGCCATGTTGGGACGGCCGCCACCGCGACCATCGACCAGGCCGGCAATCTGCTTGATCACGTTGCCGGCGTGGAAACCGGCCTTGACGGCATCATCGGAGCCGGCGGCGAGCAGCGCCGGGGTGCCCTTCTCGGTCACGCTGGCGACGACGCAGGCGACAGGGCCGGCGACCTTCTGGTGCACGGTGTCCCAGACGTTGCGCAGGTCGGCGGCCTCAAGGCCCTGGAGCTCGGCGACAACGAGCTTGTAGCCGTCGAGCTCGACAGCGCCGTCGATGGCACTGGAAATGGCGTCGGAGGAGCCACCGGTGAGCGCCTTCTTGAGCTTGCCGGCGGTCTCGCGCAGCTCGGCCTGCAGGTTCTCAACGCGGGCGGGAACCTCGTCGACGCGGCACTTGAGCGCAGCGGCAGCGGCGTCAACGAGTGCCAGGCGGTCGGCCATGTAATCGAGGGCACCCTTAGAGGTCACGGCCTCGATACGGCGGACGTTGGAGCCCGTAGAGGACTCGGAAATGATCTTGAACAGGCCGATCTCGGCAGTGTTGGCGGCATGCGTGCCACCGCAGAGCTCGCGGGAGAACGGCTGGTCCTCGGCGCCTACGGAAACGACGCGGACAACGTCGCCGTACTTCTCGCCAAAGAGGGCGACAGCACCGGCGGCCTTGGCCTCGTCGATGCCCATGACGCGGTTCACGACCGGCTTGGAAGCGAAGATCTGCTGGTTGACCAGGTCCTCGACAGCCTTGAGCTGCTCGGAGGACAGGGCCTCAAAGTGCGTGAAGTCAAAGCGCAGGTGCTCGGGCGTCACCAGCGAGCCGGCCTGGGAGACATGCTCACCCAGGACCTGCTTAAGCGCGGCGTCGAGCAGGTGGGTGGCGGTGTGGTTGCGGCGCAGGAAGCCACGGCGCTCGGCGTCGAGCGCGGCGGTCACGGTAGCGCCGACGGTCAGCGTACCCTCGGCAACGTGGGCGACGTGGGCATACAGGCCGTTGTGGTTCTTGGTGTCGGCAACCGTCAGCGTAACGCCCTCGGCGGATAGCTTACCGGCGTCGCCCTGCTGGCCGCCCATCTCGGCATAGAACGGGGTGCGGTCGAGCACAACCTCGACGTCCTCGCCGGCGGCAGCGGACTCGACGGACTCGCCGTTGCGCACGATGGCGACAACCTTGGCACCCTCGATGACGTCGTTGTCATAGCCGTCGAACTCGGTCGCGGCAACTTTGTCGGAAAGCTCGACCCACACGTCGTTGAAGCTGCCCCAGGCGTCGCCCTTGGCGTTGGCGCGGGCGCGGGCCTTCTGGTCCTCCATGCAGGCGGTAAAGCCGTCCATGTCGACGTCGTGGCCAGCGGTACCGGCGATCTCGACGGTCAGGTCGATGGGAAAACCAAAGGTGTCATGCAGCTTAAAGGCAACATCGCCCGGAAGGACAGCGCCGTCGGCGAGCGCGGCCAGGGCCTCGTCCAGGTAAACGCGGCCGTTGTCGAGCGTCGTGGAGAAGCGCTCCTCCTCGGAGGCGACGATACCCTTGACGAGCGCGACGTTCTTGAGCAGCTCGGGATAGGCCTCGCCCATCTGAGCGTTGACCTCGTCGATGAACTTGGTCAGGAAGGCGCCCTCGATACCCAGCAGGCGACCGTGGAACACGGCGCGGCGGAGCAGGCGGCGAAGGACGTACTCGCGGCCCTCGTTACCGGGGAGGATGCCGTCCGAGATCATGAAGTCAACGGCACGGGAGTGATCGGCGATGATACGCAGCGAGCGGCTGGCACCGGAGTAATCGTCGGCGTCATAGGTCTTGCCGCTGATCTCCTCGCCCAGCTTGATAAGATGCTGCATCAGATCGCCGTCGTAGTTAGCGGTCTTGTGCTGCATGATAGCGGCCATGCGCTCCAGACCCATGCCCGTATCGAGGTTGCGGTGCGGCAGCTCCGGCATGGAGCCGTCCTCCTGGCGGTCGTACTGGGTAAACACGAGGTTCCAGAACTCCAGGAAGCGGTCGCAGTCGCAGCCGGGCTTGCAGTCGGGGCTGCCGCAGCCGACCTCCTCGCCCATGTCAAAGTAGATCTCGGAGCACGGACCGCAGGGGCCGGTGGGGCCGGCGGCCCAGAAGTTGTCGTCCTCGCCCAGACGCGAGATGTGATCCTCGGCAACGCCCAGAGAGCGCCACACGTCATGGGTCTCGTCGTCCTCGGTAAAGACGGTGAAGTACAGGCGGTCGAGCGGCAGCTTGAACTCCTTGGTGATGAGCTCAAAGGCCCAAGCGCAGGCCTGCTGCTTGGAGACGCCGCCAAAGGAGAAGTCGCCGAGCATCTCAAAGAAGGACAGGTGACGACCATCCTCGCCGATACAGTCGATGTCGTTGGTGCGGACGCACTTCTGGCAGGAGATAGCGCCGATCTCCTTCATGGTCTTCTTGCCCTGGTAATACTCCTTAAACTGGTTCATGCCGGCGTTGGCAAGCAGCAGCGAAGGATCGTCGGGGACGAGGGACGAAGAAGGATAGAGCTTAAGACCGCGCTCCTCAAAGAAGTTGAGGAACTTAGAGCGAATCTCAGCCGTAGTCATTGACGGGTAGTCAGCACTCATAGAGGGAATCTCCTCGGTTTCACATCGAAACAGTTCAAACGTAACGATATTACCATCCCACCGCGCAAGTGCAAAAAAGAGGGCCGCCAAACAGCGACCCTCCAGCGAATTTGCACGTTATTGCCTATGAACTTGAACTTGAAATGACTTACTGCTCATCATCGTCCATGGAACCGTCGATGCCGGTATTGGTATCGTCGTCCGAGTTGGAATCGTCGTCTTTGGCGAAGGGATTCTTGAAAAAGCCCGTAGCATCGGGCTGAAGGCCCGAGAGCTTGATCCAGGGGTTATCGAGCTCGGGTTTGGGCATGGCCTGGGCCTCGGGCGCAGTCTCGTTACCGATGAGCTCGGACTCATAGATGAACGTATCGTCTCCAAGCGCGTCATAGGCGGCAACCGGGTTGCCCTCGGTATCGCGATAGGGCGTGCCCTTAAACACGGCCCCGTCGTATGCCACGAGCTGGCGGCCGGTCTCGTTCTCAAAGTAGTAGACGAAAATGCCCTTGAGGGCCGCGCACAGCGGAATGGCGATGACCATGCCGATGGGGCCCATGAGTGCCGAACCAATAACGAGGGCCGTCAGACTCATGATGGGATGCACCTGGACCGAGCTCTGCATGACCTTAGGCGAAATGACGTTGTCGGTGACATTTTGTGCCACCATAGTCACGATCAAGGTCCATAACGCCAGCATCGGGCTGAACATAAAGCCGAGCACCGTGGCGATCGCGGCGCTCACCCAGGGACCGACAACCGGGACCAAGTGCATAATGCCCGTAAAGATGGCCATGAGCGCCGCGTAGGGATGGCCAATGAGCGTAAAGCCGATAAAGGCCAAAAAGCCACCGCAAATCGACGTGATGACCATGCCACGCATATAGCCGCCGACCGAGCGTGAAAGGATGGCAACCATAAAGCGGTACGAGGTCTCCTTTTCCTGACCAATGATGGTGCAGACCTCGTGGTGCATACGGGGATAATCGCAGGCCAACCAATAGGCAAGCACCAGACCGAGGAAGATGACGAACAGCTGCGAGGCCGTATTGGTAATGAACGGGAATACACCGCGACCAAGCTCGGCGGCAATCTGAGACACATACTTGGACGCCACGGTAACCAGCGAAGAAAGATTATCGTCCAGAAACTCTTTGAGCGGCGTGTTGTTGAGCGTCTTGGCATGCGAGACCATCTCGTTGAGATCACCGCCCGCAACACGAAGCTGCTCAGGCAGGCGACTCAGGACTTCCATAATCTGGCCAAAGAGAATCGGCGACAAGATGCAAACGACACCGACGAGCACAGCAACGACCACGATCAGCGCGATAAGCGAACCAATGCCACGGTTGACGCCGTGATGCTCGAGCCAGTTAGTAATCGGCGACATCACAAAAGCGATGATGGAACCAACAGCTAGAAACTCGATAACCGGCGCCAAGATACCCATAAGGTTAAAGATGACGGCGGCGATGACAATGCAGCCGACGACGGCCCAAATGCGAAGCGTCAGAATACGGGTATCGCGCAGCGCGCGATCGGTTTGTTGGGGGTGTTCACTCATGAACGAACCATCACTCCGTCGGGGTCGATCTTGTCCTGAACTTTCTTAAGGGTACGGCGCAGCAGGCGCGAGACCTGCACCTGCGAGATGCCCAGCTTCTTGGCGATCTCGATCTGGGTCATGCCCTTTACGAAACGCAGCTCGATAACCTCGCGCTCGCGCGGCGAGAAATCGCGGATGGCCTCCTCAATCACCAGGCGGTCATCGGTGAAGTCGAGCTCGTTGTCGTCGTCGGCGTAACGGTCGAGAATTGAAGGCGCGTCGTCAGAATCGGACGCACCGGGGGCCTCGATGGGCACCGAGGTATAGGCCGAGGACGATTCCATGGCCTCCAGCACCTCGTCAACGGTCACGTCTAGGTACTCAGCGATTTCCTCCACCTTAGGCGAGCGCTGCAGCTCGTTAGTGAGCTTGTCGGTGGCCTGGTTAACCTTGGCAGAGAGCTCCTGTAGGCGACGCGGAACGCGCACACTCCAACCCTTGTCGCGGAAGTGACGCTTGATCTCACCCAAGATGGTGGGCGTGGCAAACGTGGTGAACTCAAGTCCGCGCTCGGGGTCAAAGCGGTCGATAGCCTTGAGCAAACCCAGATAGCCGACCTGCATGAGGTCGTCGAGCGGCTCGCCGCGATTCTTAAATTTGTTGGCAAGAAACCTTACCAGGTTCATATGGGACATGACGAGCTGCTCGCGGGCGTCCGGATCACCGGTCTCTTTGTAGCGACGAAACAGCTCGCGGGTTTTCTCCTTGTCCCAAGCGGTCTTACCGCTCCGGGAACGTTCGGTCATATTAGATATCCGCCTTGAGATCGAGGGAAAGCGTCAGAGGCGCCGCAGTCTTTTCGTAGGAATCGCACACGCTTGCCAGAATGAGCTCGGCATATACGGCGGCCTGGTCATCCTCATCGACAGTCGCCTGGTCGCCAAAGGTGAAGGTCATGCCCACGTGAGACTCGTCGACATCGAATTTGATCGAGATAACGTCAGAATCAACGGCCGTGCAGCCAAAGATGAAGGCCTCCTCGGCAGCCATACGAATGTCCTCGATACGATCGACGGACATGGAACACAGAGCGCCGACATTAGCCGCCGTCATGCGCACCAAGCGTGCCAGACGCGGATCCCCGGCAACAGTCAGCGTGATAGAGCAAGTTGCTTCACTACTCATCGCAGGACTCCTCGGAGGTCTCGGCGGGCGTGTAGGTGTAATACCGGGCTGCTTTAGCAGCAGGCTTCTGTGCATCATCGTCACCAGCAGCGGCATCGTCCCCGGCTTCGCCAATCAGGACACGCTCGGTCGGCTGCTCGGCTTCGGCGGCAGCGGAAAGATTGCGCTCGGCGTCGACCGCGGGAGCCTTCACCTTGTTAAAGAGTTTCTGAACGGCACCGGCCGCAGAGTCGGTCACGCTCGACACGGCATTGCTGGCCTCGGCCATGCTGCCCGTAACCTCGGAAATGTCGCGAACCACGGCTTCGACCTCTACGAGATTGGAGGTAAGGGCGTCGACGGCGGTCTTGCTCGACTTGAGGAGCGGCTCAACCTGCGCCAGCGCGGGGGTGAGCTCATCGACGGCGCCATCGAGCTTTGCTACCACGGGCTGAGCCTCGGCAATGGTGTTGTTAAGGTCGCTCACCGTCTTGTCGAGCGAATCAACGACAGTGCGGGTCTTTCGCAGCGTGAGCGCGAGCTCGATGACAGCCCACACGCCGGCAACGGCGAGCAGCAGCAGGGCGATTTGGATGGGACTCATACAAGCCTCCCGAAGGAATCGAAATACAGACGCTGTTCATGGTACCCCAAAGGGGACCGAACATGCCAAAAGCAGCAACGTGAGACAAAATTACCAGCAGCTACTTCGGTGCATTCCCGCTACGGTCGCGCTCGCTTTGCTCTACACGCCACTCTTCCCAGCCGCGGCCGGCAGGCTGCCAAAACGCACCGCGCTCCAGCCCCTCGGGCAAATAGCGTTGATCGACCCAGCCTTCGGGATAATCATGCGGATACTTATACACACCGTATTCGTCGCTGCCCGGGCGATGACGATCGCGTAGATAGCTCGGCACCTCGCGCAGCCCACTTGAATGAATATCGGCCAACGCCGCATCAATCGAGGCCTCACACGCGTTGGATTTTGGCGCCAAGCACACATAGAGTGCAGCCTGAGCCAGGTTAATGCGGCACTCGGGATAACCGATGACCTCGGCAGACTTAAACGCGGCATGCGCCACCAATAGCGCCTGCGGGTCGGCGTTGCCAACATCCTCAGAAGCCTGAATCATAATACGGCGAGCGATAAACTTAGGATCCTCCCCCGCATCGATCATGCGCGCGAGCCAATAGATCGTGGCATCGGGGTCGCTGCCGCGCATAGACTTAATAAACGCGCTGATGATGTCGTAGTGCATGTCGCCGTTTTTGTCATACGAAAAACCACGGCGCGGATTGGCAATCTTTACGTCATCCACGGTAATGGGATAACGCTCCCCCGCCGCCGGCGCTGGCGTTCCCTCGGTATCGGGACGCGTGACGGCAATCTCGCTCGCAAGCTCGAGCGTCGTGAGTGCCGAGCGAGCGTCACCCGCAGCCAGCGTGCAGATGGTCTTAACCGTATCCTCATCGGCCGAGAACTTGCCGTTCAAACCCTGCGGCGCCTCGAGCGCACGCTCGATAAGCGTGGCGATATCCTCGTCCTTTAAATGTTCAAGTTCCACCACGCGACCGCGCGAGAGCAACGCCGAGTTGACCTCGAAGTACGGGTTCTCCGTCGTGGCGCCAATCATAATGACGGTACGGTTCTCAACCGCATGCAGCAGGGCATCCTGCTGCGACTTGGAGAAGCGGTGAATCTCGTCGATGAAAAGAATGGTGCGACGGTCGTACGTATTCAGGCGCGTCTTGGCCTCGTCAATCACGCGGCGCAGGTCCTTCACAGTGCCCGTCACGGCGCTGACCTCAACAAACTCGCTCTTGGTATGGTTGGCGATAATGTGGGCCAGTGTCGTCTTGCCCGTACCGGCCGGCCCATACAGAATCACACTCGACAGCACGTCATGCTCAATCGCGGCACGCAACCACGAGCCCTTACCGACGGCCTTTTGCTGGCCCACGTACTCGTCGAGCGAATTGGGCCGCATGCGCACCGCAAGCGGCGCATTCTGAAAGGAACGCTCGCGCGTCGAAGCAGAAAAAAGGTCGTCCATAACCATCCCGTGCATCAATCAAAAACGTTTTCCACGAACAGTATACCGAATATATACGAACTACCGTTCGTTAATATAGGTACGGTGCGGAAACATCAATCCCGGGAACAGCTTGCTCGTGAGCTCGCAGAAATAACCGTCCGTCATGCTCGCAATGTAATCCACGACCGCCTGGTCCTTATCGTCCTGCCATGCATAGGTGCGATCGTAGTAGGAAAGCTGCTGCTCAATGCGAGAAATGTGGTGCTTAAAGATATACGAGGACTCGTCGCCTTCGTTTATGTCCCGCAGGCAACGGTCATAGATCTTCTCGAAGGCCTCGCGCAGCTCCGCTTCGGAGTCGCCTTCTATGCCGCCCTTGCTATAGATCTTCTCGTAGTTCTCGCGCTTGGCCCGGCGGATCTCCTCAAACAGGTCCTCGCTCATCTCGATGCGCGGCTTGCCATAGCTGTGCTCGACGATATCGATAGAGGCATGCGTAAGGATCCAGCTGTTGTATGCACCGCCCAGGTCATCGTCAAAGGCGTCGGGTGACAGCAGGCCCGCCGCAATGGCGTCTTGACGATCGCGCCCAACGTAGGCAAGGATATCCGAGATGCGAACCACGCAGCCCTCGAGCGTCATGGGGCGCAGGTGCTCAATTGCGCTATAACCCGTGGCAATGCATTCCTCGACGGTTCGGTCGAACTGGTCAAAGGAACCCATGTCCGAAAGCTCAAAAACACGCTGTTCGTACTCGCCGTTGTGGCACAGTACGCCATCGAGCGTCTGGAGCGACACGTTGCGGCCGTACAGCGCGTCGAGCACGCGGACCGACTGCACATTATGGAAAAAATAACGCCCCGTGCGCTCATGATAGATGTCGTTGAGGAAACGCTCACCGGCATGGCCAAAGGGCGTGTGGCCCAAGTCGTGGCCTAAGCCAATCGCCTCGATCAGATCGCAGTTGAGCCCCAGAGCACGCCCGATATCGCGAGCGATGCGCGAGACAAGCTGCACGTGCAGGCCGCGGCGCGACAGATCATCGTTGCTGCGAAAACTGAAGACCTGCGTTTTGCCTGCATAACGTGTGTATGCTGGCAGATGCAGAATCTTTTCGATATCGCGCATAAAGGCCGGACGCATAAGCGTGCCCTCGTCTGCGGACCGATCGACACGGCGGATGGCCTGGTCGTCACCGCATCGATAGGGATTAACGACACCCGAGGCGCGGTCGGCGGCAATGCGCTCGACCAGCTCGGGCGACAACGCCGCGGGAATGCGATCCAGGCGCGCCTTGATGGCGGCTGTCTGTTGATTGATTGCCATGGCATGCTCCTTAAAAAGGGCGCGCAAACGGTTACAGCGTACTACCCACGAACTCGATTATGGCAAATATTGGCACCAAAAACGGCAGCAAAGGCAGCGAGCGCGATTTTACGATGAGACAGGCAGCGGCAAGGGTCAGGAGCGCAACCGCAAACGCGACGACGCCGCCCAGGGGATCGAAGGTGCAAAGGGCAAAGAGCGCCTTGGCATCCCCCATGCCAATGCCAGGGGCATGGCGAAGGCGACGCCAGAGTGACTCAGTAAGCACAAGGGCAAGGTAGACGATGACCGCAAGACCGGCGTGGTCAAGCGCCATGTTAACGCCCTTGTCGAGCCAGACGCCTGCAAACGCCGCCACCGCACACGCGCCGGCAAGCTCATTGGGAAACCGCCGCTCGCGGGCATCAATCGCCGCGCCGGCAAAGATGCAAATCCAAAACGGGATATAGAACATCGAAACCCCTCAACTGAGCGCTCAAACGTAAAACCACCGCAAAGGTTCTATCCCCTTTGTGGTGGTTTTGATGGTGGTTATTTGGCGCCCTGCATGACCTCGTCGAGGGTAACGCTTACGGCGTGCTGCGTCGGCACCCAGTCGACCTTCAAGAACAGCGCTGCCACCGTAATGGGGATATAGCTGAACATAAAGATCGGGAAGGTAAACAGGTTGGTTACCAGACGCCACTTTTGCGCGCAGTGAATATGCTTGTATTCAAAGATAGTCGTGAGCAGCGCCAGAATAAAGAAAGTCTGATACATCATAGCGAAGGTCATAATGAGCGAAGCGGCACACGCCTGCATCTCGACTTCGGTAGCCAAGAAACCGTGCGAAAGGCCGCCCACGATGAGGAACGTCGCATTAGCGAGCATCGAGATCAGAGAGAGCAGCATGCCCGGCGCGATCGTCATAAACATGTCGTAGGCGGCAAAGCGATGATAGCGGAAGGTCGATTTGACCAGGTGCTTACCGTACGTAAAGAACACCTGGTAGAAGCCCTTGGTCCAACGCATACGCTGTTTCCAGGATGCCTTAAACGTCACGGGCTGTTCGTCAAAGAACTCCGCCGGCGCATAGCCAATGCGAATACCGTGAATGGCACAGAACGTGGTGAACTGAATATCCTCGGTCAGCGTGTGGAACTGCCAGCCGTGCATACCCTCGATAACGCTGGCGGAGATGAGGTAGCCCGAACCCGAAACGGCGCAAGACGTCTTACAGATGTTGCGCGCATTGTTGAGAAAGCGCGCCTCGCGCAGATACCACGTGGCATTAGCTGCCGAGATCCACGAGCTGCCAAAGTTCTTGGAATTGCGATAGCTCGTAACAACATGGAAGCCCTGGTCAAAAGCATCGTTCATCTTGGACACGTAATCGCGGGCGATAACGTTATCGGCATCGAAGATAAAGTAGCCTTCAAACGTATCGGGATACTCGTTAAGGATGCGGTCGAAGCCATAGTCCATGACCCAGCTCTTGCCTTTACGGGCCAAGTCATTGCGCTCATAGACGACGGCGCCCGCCTCGCGCGCGAGCTGCGCCGTGTTGTCGGTGCAGGCATCGGCGACCACGAAGACCTCGATAAGCTCGGACGGATAATCTTGGTCCTTAATGGAGCGCACGAGGTTGGCGATCACGGCCTCCTCGTTATGCGCCGCGATAAAGAAGGCATAACGATGGAGCTTCTTGGCCTTGGGAGGCGCGACCTCACCACGAAGAGCGCCGATGACAAAGAAGACCACCTGGTACAGAAAACAGACCGTAAGCAGCGTGACGACAATCTGGTTGAAGATCACGATGGGTGTGTTGGTTTGTAAAAAGGCGAGCATGCAGGCTCCCAGGAACGCGTGACGTAAACAACCGTATATCTTACCGCAGGCTTACGGAGTTCAAGAAACCACCTAATACTGGCTAGGCCTCGAGCAGACCGAGCTGAGGGACGATTTCGTTGCCAGCGGCAGTGCGACCGAGCGAACGCGGGGCCAGATCATCCAGAACCGCCGCAAGATCCCATGGCAGCTCGTCACGGCACTCGATGTGCTCCCCCGTCACGGGATGATCGAACGCCACACGCCAGGAATGCAGGAACTGCCTGGTCAAACCCTGATCGGCACGAGCATCGCACTTGCCATAGAGTGGATCGCCCACGCAGGCGTGGTTGATATGGCGCATGTGAACGCGAATCTGATGCGTGCGGCCGGTAAACAGGTGACACTCGACAAGCGTGTAGCCGTCGTCGAAACGCGTGGAATCAAAGCGCTCAAGGACCTTAAAGGTCGTGATGGCCTGGCGCGCAAAGGGGTCATCGGAAACCGCCATCTTCACGCGGTCGCGCGTGGAGCGAGCGATACCAGTATTGATAGTGCCCTCGTCCATGGCAATGTGCCCATGAACGAGCGTAATGTAGCGACGGTCGAGCGTGCGCGTGCGGATGAGATTTTGGAGCGCACGCTGGGTGTCGTCGTCTTTAGCCGCGAGCATAAGACCCGAGGTATCGCGATCCAGACGATGCACGATACCGGGGCGGTCCTCGCCCTGCACGGTGCCAAGATGGTCGATGCCGCAGTGATAGACCAAGGCATTCGCAAGGGTGCCGCTCTCATGACCATGCGCAGGATGGCACACCAGGCCGCGCTGCTTGGAGAGCACCATGAGATAGTCGTCCTCATAGCGAATGTCGAGCGGGATGGCCTCGGGGATCACGTCGGTCGGGTCATGCGGCTCGGGCAGGTCGACCGAGATGCGGTCACCGGAGCGTACGGCATACTTTTTAGATAGGCAGGTCTCGCCGTTGACGGCAACGGCGCCTCTCTCGATCAGATGCGCGCAGGCAGAGCGCGTGGGGCAGCCATCGTTGGCGCCCAGATAGGCGTCGAGACGTTGACCGGCGCAATCGTCGGCAACGAGAATATGGATGTCGGCCATTAGCGCTCATTCCTTTCGCGAATCTTGCGGGCACGCTCCCCACGCTGCTTAGCTTTACGTTTGGCGCGGGCCTCGTCACGGGCATTGAGCTCGGCGGTCGCATCGACCTCGCGAGCGGCGGGACTCAAGAACATGTATCCGATGAGCGCCAGCACGACACCGGCGGTAATGCCGATATCGGCCACGTTAAAGACGGGGAAATCAATGAAGGTAGTGGCAATAAAATCAGTCACAAAGCCCATGGCCAGGCGATCGATCGCGTTGCCGATGGCGCCGCCCGCAACCATGGCCATACCCACGACCTCTAGGCGAGCGAGCTGAGGAGCACGGAGCAAGTACACGGCAATGGCGACAATGGCCGCAAGCGCCAGCACGGCAAACGCTATGCCATGGCCCTCGCCCATGCTAAAGGCAGCTCCGATATTGCGGACAAACACAAAATCGATCACGCCGGGGATAGCGGTCATATGCAGGGTATCGCCCACGGCACGAACCGCAAGCTTGGTCAGCTGGTCAACAAGCAACACAAAGAGCGCCACCCCACCAGCAACACCTAACCGCCAACGCAAAGGCGGCGTCATATCCCCAGTACGACCCAAATCAATCCCCTGCCCTCAAAACAATCGAATTCCATTTAACGCAAATAACTATCTTATATTGCCATACGCAGAACGCACGACATATCCACCAATGCGACAAAGGGGCTGTCCCCTTGTCCCTTCACCGGGCAGTCTTTTTGGCAGTCTTTTTGGGACGGGGCTTTTTTAGCTACCCAGTCCAGCGCTTTCGAAGATTAAGTCCTTATTTGAGGTAGGGCAGCTAAAAAAGCCCCGTCCCAAAAAGACTACCGACACCGAAAACCCGCCAGAGCGAGCATGGTGCCTTGAAGCAAGGCGGCATAGACCTTCTGGTCATGCCGCCGAAGCTGAAAGGCAGATTGCCGCTCTGGCGGGTTTGCAGCGTCAACCTGTTACACGGTTTGGTAAAACCGCGTAACTACAAGGCATTCGCGCAGCGCTTGCAGATATGCGCGTGACCGTTGTACTCGCCGACGGTGGTGCGATAGTTCCAGCAACGGTCGCAGCACTCGCCCTCGGCGGCCTCAATAGCGACGGAAAGCTCCTCGCCCTGGGTTAGCTCAACATCGGAGACGATGTAGAACTCGGCCAGATCGACGGCCTTGTCGCCGGTCAGCAGCGCATACATCTCGGCGGGAACGACCGCCTTGACGCGGACCTGCTGGCTCTTGGTGAAGGTGCCGGCGGAGCGGGCATCCTCAAGGGCCTTGGTCACAGCGCTACGGAGCTCGAGCGAGGCCTCGAGCACGCCCTCGAACTCATTGGCCTCGTCGACCGTGATGGGCGACTTGTACCAATCGAGCAGCGCGGCGTACTTCTGGTGATCGACGCAGCCGGCGGGCGCATAGGCCATGGCCTCGTCGACCGTGTAGGACAGGATCGGCTGCAGGTCGCGCATGAGCATCGAGAAGAGCTCGGCCAGCACGGTCTGGGCGCTGCGGCGCTCGAGCGAGCCGGGCTTGTCGCAGTACAGGCGGTCCTTCAGGGCGTCGAGGTACACGTTGGAAAGCTCGGTAACCACAAAGTCGTAGAGCGCACGGTAGGCGCGCGGGAACTCGTAGCTGGCGTAGGCGTCGTCGACCTCGGCCTGGACCTGGGTCAGACGGGCAACCATGAGCTTGTCGAGCGGCAGCAGGTCGGCAAAGGCGACGCCGTCGGTCTCGGGCTCAAACTGACCCTCGAGCTCGGAGAGCAGGAAGCGCAGCGTGTTGCGGAAACGACGGTAGGCATCGGACGTACGAGCAAGGATCTCGTGGTCGATGGAGACGTCGGAGCTGGTATCGACCGAGGCGACCCACAGGCGGATGATATCAGCGCCCATCTCGTCGCAGACCTTGTTGGGGTCGATGACGTTGCCGAGCGACTTGGACATCTTGCGGCCCTGGCCATCGAGCGTGAAGCCCTGCGAGACGACCGCCTTGTACGGGGCGTGGCCGTTGGCACCCACCGAGGTGAGCAACGAGCTCTGGAACCAACCGCGGTGCTGGTCGGAGCCCTCGAGGTACACATCCGCCGGGTACTCAAGCTCGGGGCGATACTCGCAGACGGCCTTCCAGGAGACGCCGGAATCCCACCACACGTCGAGGATGTCCTTATCGGCCTTGAGGTGATGGCCGCCGCACTTGGGGCAGACGCAGGCCTCGCCCAGGTAGCTCTCGGGAGCGTCGGTGAACCAGGCGTCGGAGCCCTTCTCGTGGAAGAGCTTGATGACGGCGTCGAGCGTGGCGTCGTTCATGACCTTCTCGCCGCAGTCGGCGCAGGTGTAGCTGGGGATAGGCACGCCCCAGTTGCGCTGACGGCTGATGCACCAGTCGGGACGCTGCTCGACCATGGCACCGATGCGGTTGGCCGCGTGGGCCGGATACCACTTGACGTTCTCGCGGATCTCTTTGCCAGCCTGCTCGCGCAAACCGGTTTTGTCCATCGAGACAAACCACTGGTCGGTAGCACGGAAGAGCACCGGGTGCTTGCAGCGCCAGCAGTGCGGATAGCTGTGCGTGATCTTCTTCTCGAGGACCAGGGTGCCGCGCTCGCGCAGGAACTCGATGATGTGCGGATTGGCCTCGTCGGTATCCATACCGCTGAAGGGGCCACCGGTACCAAACTCTTCGCCGGTGTAGAACTTACCGTCGTCATCGACCGGCATGCAGATATCGGTGATGCCCTCCTTGAGGCAGGCGAAGTAGTCGTCGACGCCGTGGCCGGGCGAGTTGTGGACGATACCGGTACCGTCATCGACGCCGACGTAATCGGCCAGCAGTGCCACGCCCTCGACACCGTCAAAGATCGGCTGCTTGTAGTGGATGTGGTGGAAGGTCTCAGCGGGAACCACATAGGGCTTACCGTCGACCATGACCGGGGTGTACTCCCAGCCAAACTCCTCACAGCACTTGGGAGCCAGGTCCTCGAGCATGACCTCGGCACGGCCATCGTGCTCAACGGCAACATAGGCGGCGCCGGGCTTAAGGGAAACGGCCTGGTCGGAGGGGATGGTCCACGGCGTGGTCGTCCAGATGATGAAGTCAACCGGGCCGTCGAAGTTCTCGAGACCGGCAGGCTTAGTGGTCATCTCAAAGCGCACGAAGATGGACGGGCTCGTCTCGTCGGAGTACTCGATCTCGGCCTCGGCCAGCGCGGTGTGGCAGTGCTTGCACCAGTGGACGGGCTTATGACCGCGATAGATCATGCCCTTGTCGAACATGGCCTTAAAGACCTCGATGTCGGCGGCGTCATGCTGGTGATAGAGCGTCAGATACGGGTTGTCCCAGTCGCCAAGCACGCCCAGGCGACGGAAGCCGGCCTTCTGCAGCTCGATGTTCTCGACAGCGAACTTATTGCAAAGCTCGCGGATCTTAGCCGTGGAGGTCTGGTTGAACTTCTCGGTGCCGAGCTTCTCCTCGACCTTGTGCTCAATCGGCTGACCGTGGCAGTCCCAACCGGGGACATAGGGAACCTCATAGCCCTGCATCATCCAGTAACGGTTGATCATGTCCTTAGAGATCTTGTTCATGGCGTGGCCGATGTGGATCGGGCCGTTGGCATACGGAGGGCCGTCGTGCAGCACGAACTTCTTGTGACCCTTGTTCTTCTTTAGAACTTGCTCGTAGACCTTGTTGTCCTGCCAGTCCTTGAGTCGCTTGGGCTCGGACTTGGAAAGACCGGCACGCATGGGAAAACCGGTCTTGGGCAGATTCATCGTCTGCTTGTACTCGTTTGCCACGGTACCCCTTTCTTGTCATGGGCGCGCACGCCCTCTGGGCACCAAAAAAGCGCCCGTCCCTGCAAGCTGGGACGAAGCGCCACAAGACAGGCAGTCTGCCCGTAAAAGCTCTTCGCTTAACCACCCAGCTTAGATGCCCTCGCCCGCGTCGCCGCGCGCTCGCATCCGTTACTCGGCTGGCCTGTATCGACGACCATCTCGGCGATATCTACTAAGACGTGCCTGCGCGGCACGTCCGTTGGGACCGCAGCTCCGGGGTGATTTTCATCGGTCGCATGCACGGGTTCTCAGCACTCCCCGCTCTCTGTAGCATGCGGACGGCCGACTACTCGTCCCCATCAACGCTTATGCGGAGTATGCTAGCACGTTCCGCGCCGACGAAAAACCCTCAACACTG
This sequence comes from Collinsella sp. Sow4_E3, assembly GCF_052116285.1. Taxonomy (NCBI): domain Bacteria; kingdom Bacillati; phylum Actinomycetota; class Coriobacteriia; order Coriobacteriales; family Coriobacteriaceae; genus Collinsella; species Collinsella sp. Sow4_E3. The sequence continues at coordinate 59,632 of NZ_JBQKLJ010000004.1, read as the reverse complement.
GTTTTATACGTTCGAAATTTCTCGCGGCTGTGGACCTTCTCTAGGAGCAAAATACCTGAAAGCACTTTATCGAACGAAAGAAGGTTGCTATGCGCACGATCGGAATGAGCGACTATACCGTCGGCGAGGACTGCTTCGACGAGCTGCCCGGCGCGCTGGCCGAATACGGAGCGACCAAGGTCGCAATCATCGGTGGCAAGCGAGCACTGGCTGCAGCACTTCCCGGTATCGAAGCCGCGCTGGCAGGCACCGGCGTCGAGGTTCTGGAGACGCGCGTCTACGGCACCAACAGCACACGCGCCAATATCGCCAAGGTCGTAAACTCCCCCGCCTGCCAGGAAGCCGACGTGCTTATCGCCTGCGGCGGCGGCAAGGCACTCGACACCGTGAAGACGGCGGCCATCGAGCTCAAGAAGATCGTCTTTACGGTCCCGACGATCTGCTCTAACTGCTCCGCCGCGACCGCCATTGCCGTTGTCTACAACGACGACGGCTCGCTCGAGGGCTATTCGTACCCCAACCGCCCCGCGCACATCTTCATCAACCCCAAGATCATCGCCGAGGCACCGGCAGAGTACTTCTGGGCCGGCGTGGGCGATGCCCTGTCCAAGCAGCCCGAGGTCGAGTACGCCACGAGCGCCGGAAATTTGGAGCACACCGCCGGTCTTGGCCTGGCACTCGCCCACACCTGCTCCGAGCCGCTGTTTACCTATGGCGTCCAGGGTCTTGAGGACGTGCGCCAGGACCTGTCGAGCGAGGCCGTCAAGCAGATCGCGCTCGACATCGTGGTCAACACGGGATATGTCTCGAACCTGACCAACCAGAACGATTACTACTACAACTCGAGCGTGGCACACGCGTTCTACAACGCCACTTGCAGCATTCCGCGTGAGGGCACCTACCTGCACGGCGAGGTCGTAAGCCTGGGCGTGCTCGTGCTGTTCGCCTACACGGGCGACACCGATAACCTTGAACGCTACGCGGCCTTTAACAATCAGATGGGCCTGCCCGTGACGCTTGAGCAGGTCGGGCTTTCCGAGGCCGATATCCCTGCCCTGTGCGAGTACGCGCACGCCACCAACGAGTGGAAGCAGGGTAACCCCGAGCCCTTCACCGACGAGAAGTTCGCCGCCGCCATCAAGGCAGCCAACGCCTACGGCCACACGCTCCTCGCCTAACCTACCAAATAGGGACAGGTTTATTTTGGCAGGTTTTATCTGGGCAAACGCCATTGAAGATCAGTTGAAATTGTTTAGATTGCCAGTAAAGGGGGCGACCATCTACTCGATGGCCGCCCCCTTTCATTTGCTATTCCAACATGCTCGGGTCAAATTCACTTGCGGGAATCACACGGTACCCGTGGCGCAGGAGCAGGTCGACGAAGACACCGTTGCCCGCGGTGAGCGTGCCGCTAAAGGTGCCATCGTAGACGCGACCTGCACCGCACGAGGGGCTACGGTCCTGTAAGATGCACGCGGCGATCTCTTCCGGCCCGCCCGCCTGCTCGCACATGTCGAGTGCGCGCTCGGCACCCAGGCGAAACTCACGATCGACCGAGGCGCCCTCGCAGGTACGGACTTCGCCGTTCACAATCTCGGACGGCTTGCGCGGTGTGGGCAAGCCACCAAAAACCTCGGGGCATACCAACAGGACCTCGGTTCCCGTGCGCTCACAAGCCTCGACCAGCTCGCGATGGTAATTATCGAGCCCGTTATACTTGCAGCTCTCGCCCATCAAGCAGGCACTTACCACGATCTTCATATACAACCCTTCCCAAGCAAAACGCCCCATTTGAGGTGGACACTCAAATGGGGCGAAAGCACCGCGCAACTAGTATTACTGCTGCTTTGGCATCAGCGGATTCTCACGCGTGAGGAGATTCATAAACTCCTCGCCCGTGATCGTCTCCTTCTTGTACAGATAACGAGCCAGCTCGTGGAGCTTAAACTTGTTCTCCTTCAGGATCTGCAGGGCGCGGTCGTGCGCATCCTCGATCAGCTTGGCGACAATCGCGTCCACGCGCTCGGCCGTACCGGGGGCGCAGGTGAGCGACGTATCCTGGTTAAGGTACGCGTTCTGCACGGTACCGAGCGCCATCATGCCAAACTCATCGGACATACCAAAGCGCGTCACCATGTTACGGGCGAGCTTGGTGGCCTGCTCGATATCGTTGGCGGCGCCGGTCGTCATCTCGCCAAAGATGAGCTCCTCGGCTGCACGGCCACCGCAATAGACGGCGAGCTTGTCCAGGATCTCCTGGCGCGTGGTCAGGAAGCGCTCATCCTCCTCGACCTGCATGGTGTAGCCCAGAGCACCGCTCGTGCGAGGCACGATGGTGATCTTCGTGACCGGCGCAGAGCCCTTCTGGCGAGCGGCAACGATGGCATGGCCGATCTCGTGATAAGAAACGACCTGCTTCTCGTGGTCGGACAGCACCGTGGACTTGCGCTGCTGGCCGGCGATGACGACCTCCACCGACTCCTCAAAGTCGTCCTGCGTGGCGCGCTTGCGACCCTCGCGGACGGCACGCAGGGCGCCCTCGTTGATGATGTTGGCCAGGTCGGCGCCCGAGGCACCGGGCGTGGCGCGGGCAATCGCGGTCAGGTCGATCGGCGGCTGCGTCTTCACGCTCTTGGCGTGCAGCTCAAGAATGTTCTTACGGCCGGTCAGGTCGGGCAGCTCAACGGGAATGCGGCGGTCAAAACGACCGGGGCGCAACAGGGCCGGGTCAAGGCTGTCGGGACGGTTGGTGGCAGCGAGGACGACGATACCCTTGTGGTTATCGAAGCCGTCCATCTCGGTCAGCAGCTGGTTGAGCGTCTGCTCGCGTTCGTCGTTGCCACTAAAGCCGCCGCCGTCGCGCTTCTTGCCAATAGTATCGATCTCATCGATAAAGACGATGCACGGGGCCTTTTCCTTGGCCTGCTTAAACAGATCACGAACCTTAGCGGCGCCGCGGCCGACGAACATCTCAACAAACTCAGAGCCCGAAATACTAAAGAACGGCACACCAGCCTCGCCCGCCACAGCCTTGGCAAGCAGGGTTTTACCGGTACCCGGAGGGCCGACAAGGAGGGCACCGCGCGGCAGCTTGGCGCCAATCTCCTCGTAGCGCTGCGGCTTCTCCAGAAAGTCGACAACCTCCTTGAGGGACTCCTTGGCCTCTTCCTGGCCAGCAACATCCTTAAAGGTCACGCCCACGTCCTTGGAGGCAATCACACGCGCGCCGGACTTGCCCAGTCCACCGCCGCCAAAACCGCCGCCGCCAAAGTTCATCGACGGGCCGTCATCACCCATGGCCTTCTTCATGCGGCGGTTGAGCCACCAGCCGATCAGGAAGAAAATCGCCATGGGAAGAATGAGGGTGAGCAGGTAGTAAGTCATCAGACCCGAGTTCTTATCGGGAACGACCGACTCAAGCGAGGCGCCAGATTCAAGCACGCGATCGGTAAAGCCCGCATCATTCGGCACACCGGTCGTCTTGTAGGCGATGTTCTCGTCCTCGCCCTTCTTGGTGTAATAAATCGAGTAATCGTCCGTGTTGTACTCGACCTTATCGACGCTCTTCTTGTCGAGCGCTTTGACAAACGTCGAGTAATCGGTCTTCGTAATCTGCTGCGTGTGACCGATGTTGGGGAACAGAACGGTCGAGAGCACGAGGTAGACGACGAAGGCGATGAGCACGTAGAGGATCATATTCCGTCTACGTTTGTTGTCATCCATCTCCATCTGCTTGAACTCCATCTACTGGGGTTGATAATGCTAACTAGAATACCCAACCCGGCCGGCGATAAACCGACACCGGGCACGAAAGGACAGAGATGGCATCACTGGAAATCGGCAAGGTTCAAATCTATACGGGCGACGGCAAGGGCAAGACGACGGCTGCGCTGGGGCTCGCGCTGCGCGCCACGGGCTATGGACTTAACGTGCTCATGCTTCAGTTTGCCAAGAAGCTGCACTGCGCCGAACATGACGCAGCTCCTCGATTGGGGCTTTGCATCGTACAAGCCGACCGCGACACGCCCGAAGCCTGTGCCGCACAGATCATGGAGCTGGCGCGCGAGCAGATTAGCCAAGTCGACGTGCTGATCTTGGATGAGCTGGGAGAAGCCATGCGACGGGGCTTTGTGACGCGCGAGGATGTCGAAGCGTTGATCGCGATGAAACCAACCACCACGGAGCTCGTGCTCACTGGCCGCGGCTTGCTGCCCCTCGCCGACCTTGCCGACCTCGTAACCGAAATGCGCCCCGTCAAACACTACTTCGACGAAGGCCTCCTGGCCCGCCAAGGCATCGAATACTAATTGATCCAAAGGGGACGGAGGAAAACGAATCATCGACATCACCACGGAGCGCAATGATCCGTTTTCCTCTGTCTCATACGGATCATTAGGCAGTGGCGCGGCCTAGCCAGTTGCCGCTGTGGTGGTAGATGGTGAACATCGTGGCCGTGATGAGCCAGGTTACGGGGTAAACCAGCAGCAGGAGTTCAAGCGACGGATCGAAAGGCATGATCGCAAACACCCAGATCACCCTGAGCACGACGGTGCCGAAAATCGTGAGAATCATGGGCTGCAAGCTCACGCCGGCACCGCGAATGGAGCCCGACGCGTTTTCGATAATCGAGAAAATCGCATAGAACGGCGCAATAAAATGGATGATGGTCGTGGTGTAGGCCGAAATCGAAGCATCGTCGACAAACAGACGCGACAGAGGACCCGAGAACACCAGCAGCACGGCAGACAGGCCACCAATGAGCATAAACGACAGCACGAGCGACGTATGGTAGCCCTTGCGCATGCGCTCGTAGTTGCGCGCGCCAAAGTTCTGTGCCGAGAACGTGGTGATCGACACGCCAAGCGCCTCGGTAACCATCCAGACAATGCCATCTAAGCGGCCAGAAAGACCCCAGGCCGTGGTGACATCGGCACCAAACGAGTTGACCGACACCTGAATCAAAACGTTGGAAATCGAATACGCAGCAGACTGAAAGCCAAGCGGCAGACCACACGAGATCATGCTCTTGCAAATACCAGGATCAATGCCGAGTTTGGACAGTGAAAGCCGCCACGCACCCGGTGCGTGCATCATGCGAATCACGATCATCGTGGCGTTGGAGCAAATGGTCAGCGCCACCGCGATGCCGCAGCCCAAAGCCTCCATATGCAGCACGGCAACAAAAATGATATCCAGTACCACGTTAACGAGGCAGCCGGAAGCGATGATCACGGCAGGTCCACGCGTGTCGCCCACGGCGCGCAGCAGTGCCGTTCCCATATTGAGCAGCAGCGCCGCAACCATGGCGGCAAAATAGCAACGAGCATAGGCCACACCCTCGGCCAATAGTTCATGCGGCGTATTCATAAGCACCAGCATGGGCTCAACGAACACTATGCCCAGAATCGAGACGACGATACCGCCCACCAGAGCGAGCGTCATGGCCGTATGGACCGAACGACTCAGTCGCTCATCATCGTGCTGGCCAAAATACTGACCCGTAATAACAGCACAGCCGGCGCCAACACCGACGCAAAAACCGATGCAGAGCTCCGTGAGCACCATCGTGGCCTGGATGCCGCCCAACGCGAGCTTGCCGCCAAACTGACCGACGATATAGGTACCGATAAGTGTGTAGGCCTGCTGAAAAAACGAACTAAAGAAGATGGGAACGCACAACGAAAGCAACTGCTGCCAAATAACACCCTGTGTTACATCGATAGCCGTAGATTTCTTAGCCACACGCCCTCCCCACCAGCGCACGTCAAACAACAAAACGTCAATTTGATGACCAAAGCCGACACCAGCTTAGCACCGACCGGCGTCAACCGAAACACACGGAATCAGAGCCCCGTGCAAAATATCTGCCTAGTGATACAGTCCCGGCTGGTAGTGATACTCGTTGCTCACGTGCGGACACAACTGCCAAAAAGCGACAGCACTCGCCGCGGCCACGTTGAGCGAATCGACCCCGTGCGCCATCGGAATACGCACAGCCCGGTCACAGCCCGCGATGGTCTTGGCGCCCAGACCGGCGCCCTCGGTGCCCATAAAGATCGCCAACCGGTCAATCTCCCGCAACGCGGGATCGTCCAACGACACCGAATCATCCGTCAATGCCATGGCGGCACACGAAAAGCCGGCATCGTGCAGCGCCGCCAGCCCATCATGCGGCCATACGCGCGCCTCGCTGCCAATTCGCGTCCAGGGCACCTGGAACACCGTGCCCATGCTCACGCGGGCCGAGCGGCGGTACAGCGGGTCACAGCAAGTGGGGCTCACCAAAATGCCATCGACATTCAACGCTGCCGCCGAGCGGAAAATCGCACCCACATTAGTATGGTCGACAATACCCTCGAGCACGCACACGCGCACCGGGCGCTCACCCGCCACCTCGACGACGCCGCCCAAGAACTCATCAACCGGAATCTGACGCGGGCGACGGAACGCCGCGAGCGCACCGCGCGTCACGTTAAAGCCCGTCAACTGCTCCATGAGCTCCATGGAGGCCACGAACACAGGAACTGGACCTGCGCCCTCGCGTACAACCAGACGCTCGAACAGCGGCATCATCTGATCGAGCCAGCGCTCACCCAAAAGAAAGCTCACCGGCTCGTATCCGGCACGCACCGCACGCTCGATGACCTTGGCGCTCTCGGCGATAAAGATGCCCTTTTGCGGCTCCAGCACGCAGCGCAGCTCGCGCTCCGTCAGTCGCACGTAGGCGTCGAGCCGCTCATCATTAAGGGAACCGATTCGCAGCACCTCAACGGCATCAGTCATAGCAGCCAGCCCGCACCCTTCTTTACAGCACATCTATACCAAACGAGGCGACGCTAAGCGCCGCCCCATGCATTCAATCAACCCGGTGATACCGTTCACGCCAGACGATTTAAGCATCAACACGACGATATGTCACGAACTCATAATCGAGGCCTTCGTCACCCTCGCCCGCGGCAATCGTGGCAACCCCGTCGCGCCGCGCAACTTCCCACGCAGGATCGACATCCAAATTGGGAAAATACGTGTCCACGGCATGGGTGCAATGGTTGTGCGTGACCTCGGCCTCCACGCAGTACGGCAAAAACTGCCGATAGACATCGCCGCCACCGATCACCCAGGCAACGGGCTCATCGGCAACCGCGGCCAAGGCCTCGTCAACGCTATGCACTACGTCGACACCCTCGGGGGCAAAGCCCTCGTCGCGCGTGAGCACAATGTTGCGGCGGTTCTTGAGCGGACGCCCGCCGGGAAAACTCAGCAGGGTCTTGCGTCCCATAATAACCGGACAACCCTTGGTGCACGCCACAAAATGGCGCATGTCGGCACGGTTGGACACGACCATGTCACCCTCGCACCCAATGCCCCAGTCATCGCACACGGCGACAATGGCAGAAAGCTTACACGTCATGCGCGTCACCTACACCGCAATGGGGATGTTCTTGACCTGCGGGCCGTGCTCATAGCCCTCAACGATCAGATCATCAGTCGTAAACGCGTAGAAATCATGCACATCGGGGTTGAGCGTTACCTTAGGAGCCGCAAACTGCGGACGCTCGATAAGCTCGCGGACGATATCGACATGACGGTCGTAAATATGGGCATCGGCGATCACATGCAGCAACTCGCCAGCGATCATATCGACCGACTGCGCGACCATCATCAGCAAAATGGCGTACTGGCACACATTCCAGTTGTTCGCGGCCAAAATGTCCTGGCTGCGCTGGTTGAGAATCATGTTGAGTGTGGGCTTGTCATCCTGCGGGCGCTGCGTGACGTTATAGGTCACGCTGTAGGCGCACGGATACAGGTGCATCTCGGACAGGTCGCTAAACACGTACGTATTGGTCATGATGCGGCGGCTGTACGGCGTGTGCTTAAGGTCGTACAGCACGCGGTCCATCTGGTCAAAGTCACCCTCGGCATAATGGCTCTTCTGCCCAATCTGATACCCATAGGCCTTGCCGATGGAACCGGTCTCGTCGGCCCACTCATCCCAAATATGGCTGTTGAGGTCATGCACGTTATTGGACTTCTTTTGATAGATCCATAGAATCTCGTCCATGGCAGATTTGAGGGCCGTACGACGCAGGGTAAGCGCCGGAAACTCCTCACGCAGGTCGTAGCGCGCCGTAACGCCAAAGTTTTTAATGGTATAGGCAGGGGTGCCGTCCTCCCACACCGGACGAACCTTTTGGCCCTCGGTAGTGGTGCCATGGTCCAGAATATCGCGGCACATGGCTACAAACTGTTGATCAGCTTTGCTCATTGACCCTCCTGTCAGTCGCCTATAAGCGATTTTTATTGTAGCCCAGGCGCGCAGCATCGAATTGCACACTTGGGGCGGCACACGCAATGCACGGCAGTACGGCACCGCATTCGCAAATGCTGCACCTTTAGCTTTTTTGACATATGCCAAAAATAGCTTGAAGGGTTTCGTATACGCGCTATCTCCTATTGTTGACATATGTCAGATTTGGAGAGTGTATGGCAGGAAGACGCGAAAAATTGCGCCGTGTTGGGATCATTCCCGAATATCGCGGCTTTACCCCTGACGGCCTTGCCAGCGGAGACGCCATCGACATGACGGTCGACGAACTCGAAGTCCTACGGCTTTGCGACCTGGAAGGCCTCAATCAGGAGGCCGTCGCCCAGCAAATGGGCATCGCCCGTGCCACCGTGGCGGCCATCTGCAGCCGCGCGCATCGTAAGGTGGCAAACGCGCTGGTCAACGGGCGAGCACTTAGTATCGAGGGCGGCAATATCGCATACTCCCCCACACCTACGACGACGGCCATATGGCCAGCAAAGGAGGTCGGCACCATGAGGGTGGCAACGACGTACGACAACGGCAACATCTTTATGCACTTTGGCCGCAGCGAGCAGTTCAAAATCTATGACATCCAGGATGGCAAGGTGCTCAACGAGCAGGTCGTAGGCACCGGCGGCACTGGTCACGGCGCCCTAGCGGGTCTGCTCGCCAACGGTGGCGTCGATACGCTCATCTGCGGCGGTATCGGCGGCGGCGCCATCAACGCGCTCACCCAGGCAGGCATCACGGTCTATGCGGGCGCCCAGGGCAGCTGCGACGCCTGCGTCGAGGCCCTCATTGCCGGCACGCTCGCGCAGACCGGCGAGGCCACCTGCGACTGCCATGGGCACGAGCACGAGCACGCCCACGAGCATGGCGAGTCCTGCAGCTGCCACGGCCACCACGACCATGATGGGCACGAGGGCTGTGGCTGCCACTAGTGGCAAGCACCTCAACGCCAACACGCTTCCGCGCGTGAGAAAACCTGCGAACGAACGGCGAAGGCCGCCTGGAGTACCATCCAGGCGGCCTTCGCCATACTCGACTCAACCAGTCGTTACTTTTTATTACGCATCTGCGCTTCCATCTGGCGCAGCAGGTCCATATCGGACTTGGGACCACCTGTTCCCATGCCACCCATGCCACCCAGGCCACCCAGGCCGCCCATGCCGCCCAGGCCCATGGCATCCAGACCGGGAATATTGGGCATGCGCATCTTTTTGCCTTTTTTACCCTTCTTGCCCTTCTTGCCGCCGGCTTGCGCCTGGTTGGCCATCGAGCGCACGCGGCCCATCATCTTGTTCATCTCGCCCCACTGCTTCATAAGGCTATTGACCTCGGTGGGGGTCACGCCGGCACCCTTGGCGATGCGGGCGCGACGCTGGCCGTTGATGATGGAAGGACGCAGGCGCTCCTCCTTGGTCATCGACATGATGATGGCCTCGTTCTTGTCGAAGATGCCCTCATCCAGGTTGCCGCCCATCTGGTTGAGCGCGCGCTGGCCGCCGGGAAGCATGCCCAGAATGCCCTTCATACCGCCCATCTTCTTGACGGCCTTCATCTGGTCGAGCATGTCGTTCATGGTAAAGCCCTCGCGCAGCATGCGCTCGGCAGCCTCGAGCTGCTCGGCATCGGCTGCCTCCTGGGCTTTCTCGATAATGCCGACGACGTCGCCCATGCCCAAGATGCGCTTGGCCATGCGATCGGGATAGAACGGCTCCAGCGAATCGGGCTTCTCGCCCATGCTCACGAACTTGATGGGCTTGCCGGTCACCTGGCGCACCGAAAGCGCGCCGCCGCCACGGGCATCGCCGTCGAGCTTGGAGATGATCACGCCGTCAAAGTCGGTGCGCTCGGCGAAGGTCGAGACAACATTGACGATATCCTGGCCGGTCATGGCATCGACGACCATCAGCACCTGATCGGGCTTGACGGCCTTCTTGATGTCCACGGCCTCCTGCATCATCTGCTCGTCGATCTGCAGACGACCGGCGGTATCGACGATGACCACATCGCGCAGGTGGTCGACGGCCTCCTGGATGGCGCCCTTGGCAATATCGACCGGGTGCTCGCCGTCACCGCGGAAGACCGGCACGCCGATCTCTCCACCAAGCGTGGCCAGCTGGTCGGCAGCGGCGGGACGGTAGACGTCGCACGCGGCGAGCAGCGGCGAGCGGCCCTGCTTCTTGAGCAGGTATGCCAGCTTTACAGCCGCCGTGGTCTTACCGGAGCCCTGCAGGCCCACGAGCATAATGACGTTGGGAATGCGGTTGCTAAAGACGAGCTTGCTCTCGGTGGAGCCGAGCATCTCGGTGAGCTCGTCGAGCACAATCTTGACGACGTTTTGCGCCGGCGTCAGCGATTCCATGACCTCGGCGGTCATGCAGCGCTCCTTGGTCTTGGCGACAAACTCCTTGACGACCTTAAAGTTGACGTCGGCCTCGAGCAGCGCCATGCGAATGTCGCGCATGGCCGAGGTGATATCGGCCTCGGTCAGCTTGCCCTTGCCGCGCAGGCGGTCAAATGTGTCGTTGAGGCGATCGCTCAGAGAATCAAACACTGGTCACTCCTTAGTTGGACTCGCCCACCAGGGCGCGGCAGAAATCTTTGGCATTAAACTCCTGCAAGTCATCGACCTGCTCGCCCACGCCCACGCGCAGGATCGGGAGCTTGAGCTTCTCGGCCACGGCCATGGCGATACCGCCCTTTGCCGTGCCGTCGAGCTTAGTCATGATAATACCGTCCAGACCCAGCGCCTCATTAAACTCGAGCGCCTGGTTCAGGCCGTTTTGGCCCGTCGCGGCATCGATCACGAGGACGACCGAGACGGGCATGGGGCCGGCGGCCATATTGGCGGCGCGCTTACGCGTCACGTTGACCACCTTGGCAAGCTCGCGCATGAGCTCGGGGCTCGTGTGCAGACGACCGGCGGTGTCGATGAGCACCAGGTCGCTGCCGCGCTTATCGGCCTCGTCGAGTACGTCGTAGCAAACGCTTGCCGGGTCTGAGCCGCGGTCGCGCTTTATGACGGGGACGCCGGCGCGCTGGCCCCACACATCGAGCTGTTCGATGGCGGCAGCGCGGAAGGTATCGGCCGAGCCGATCACGACGTTCTTGCCGCGGGCGGCCATGGCGCTCGCGATCTTGCCGACCGTAGTGGTCTTGCCGGCACCGTTGATGCCCACAAACAGCACGCAGCTCGGCGTGTCGGCGAACGGATCGCGCTCGACGGGTACAAAATGCTGCTCGAGCTGCTCGGCCAGGGCCCGACGGAGTTGCGGGGCGGTCTTGAGGTTCTTCTTGGCCGCGGCATCGCGCAGGTCGTCGGAGACCTGGATGGCGACCTCGGCACCCATGTCACCCATGACGAGGGTGTCCTCTAGGTCCTCCCAAAAATCCTCGTCGACCTCGCCGCCAAAGTAAAAGACCTCGTTGAGGGCCTCGCGGCTGCGCTCAAGTCCGCGCGAGAGAGCATCGAAGAATCCCATTATGCATTCACGACCTTTCCGGTTTCGCGATCGAGTTTTTGCGAGACGACGCGACTAACGCCGTCAGCTTGCATCGAGACGCCGTAGAGGACGTCAGCGTCCTCCATAGTACGGCGCTGATGCGAGATAACCAAGAGCTGCGTATCGGAACGCAGCACGTCAAGCGCGCCGATGAGCTTGGACAGGTTGGCGTCATCGAGCGCCGCCTCGACCTCGTCCAGCACATAGAACGGCACCGTACGCGTGCGATACACGGCAAAGAGCAGGGCGAGCGCCGTCAGGCTCTTCTCGCCGCCCGACATGAGCATCATCTTGGTGATGCGCTTGCCGCGCGGCTGCGCCACGACCTCGATGCCCGTCTCGGCCGGATGCTCAGGGTCGGTCATCTCCAGATGCGCCTGGCCACCCGGGAACAGCATGGCGAAGATCTCGCGGAAGTTCGCATCGACCTTTTCGAAAGTCACCAGGAAGGCTTTGCGCATCTTGCGGTCGATGGCCACGGTAATCTTGGTGAGCGCCTTGCGCGCGCTCTCCAGATCGGCCAGCTGCTCCTCGATGTAATCGGCGCGGCGCTTGAGCTGCTCGTACTCCTCCATGGCAACCTGGTTCACAGGGCCCAGGTTGTTGATCTGGCGCACGAGCTGGTTGAGCTCGCGCTCGGCGGCGTCGCTGTCGGTGGGAGCAGGAAGCATGAGCGCTTCCTCGAGCACGGTGGTGCCATCGGCGGTAATGGCCTTGATGGCCGCCTCTACCTGCACCTCGAGCTTGCCGCGCGCGACCTTGAACTCGTTTTGTGTCGCTGTGGCGGCATCGACCCGCTCCTTGGCGCGGGAGACCTCGGCCTTGGCATCCTCGATGGTTTTCTTAAGCGAAGCCGAGTCTGCCTCCTCGAGTGAGGCCTGGTCACGCAGGCGCGCGGCCCAATCAGATGCACGCTCCAGCAGGGCCGAATAGCGCTCGTGCATGGGATCGACACGCAGGCGCAGCAGCTCGAGCGAGCGCGAAGCCTGACGTGTTCCGCGGATACGGCGGTCAATGCCCTCCAGGCGATGCTCCAGATCGGGCACGCGGCCCTTCAGCGAACGCAGGCGCTCGCTCGTCTGGGCCAGGCGCACCTTGGCATCGGCGAGCTTACCGGCTGCCTCGGAATCGTCACGGCGCACGCGATCGAGCTCGTCGTTGGCTTCGGCAATCTGGAGACCCAGGTCGCTTGCCTGCGCACGGGCCTCGTCGCGCGAACGGGTGAGCTCGTCAACGCGCGGGCGCGCGGCGCGAACGGCCTCGGCCGCCTGCTCGCGGCGCCTGGAGATGCGCGCACGCTCGACCTCGGCGTTGTTGGCGCTTTGCTCCAGGCGGCCAATCTCGGAGAGCAGCGAGCGGCGCTCGCCCTCAAGACGGGCGATCTCGCCGGCGGCATCACCCTCGGCGACACGCGCCTCCTCGACGGCCGCATTGGCCTCGATAACCTGGTTCGACACATGCTCAAAAACGGCAGCCAAATCGGGCTCCAGGCCTTCGAGCTCGCGAATGCGGCGCTTCCGCTCCAGGGCACCCGAGGCCTCGCCGGCATCGAGCCCCACGCGCACCAGGCCACCAAAGCTCACGCGAGCGCCATCGGGCGTCACATAGGTCACACCGTCAACGACTGGTGCCGCCAGCGCACAAGGCAAGTCATCGACCACGTAATAGCCACCGAGCAGTGCCTCGACAATCGGGCCATAACCGGCACGCACGGACAGGCGATCAACCAGACGCGAACCGGCAGCGCCCTCGGCAGCAGCAGAGCCGCTCACACCACGCGCCACCAGCAGTGCCTCGCCCGAGGCCTTCTTTTGGTCTAAAGCCGCACGACCGGCACGCTCAAGCGTGGCGGCGTCATCAAACAACAGGGCATCGATATCGCCGGCAAGCAGCTGCTCGACCAGGCCCTCAAGCTCACGCGGCGCCTCGAGCACGTCGCCCAGACGGCCCGTTACGTCATCGCCCAATGCCCCTACCAGACGGCTCACCAACGGCGAGCTATCGGCCATACGGGCATCGAGCTTCTTTTGGCTCGCAAGCTCAGAGCGCACCTCGGACAGCTTGTTGCGCGACTCGCTCTCACGGGCGCGCAAGTCCTTCAACGCCGCACGGGCGACCTCGGTGGCCTGGCGCGCATCGACCTGGGCTTGGCGAGCCTGATCGAGCGCGCCGTCGAGCTCCTCGGCACGGTCGCGACGACTCTCGAGCGAGGCCGTGACCTCCTCGAGCTGCTCGTCAATCTGCTCCAGGCGCGAGGCATACATGTTGTCCTCGACCTCGGCATTGCTCAGCGAGTCTTTCACCTTGGCAAGCTCGAGCGCAGCCTTGTCGGCCACGCGCTGCACATCGCGTTGCTCGCGCGTAAGCTGCGAAATCTGATTGTCGAGCGCAACACGGCGCTCGTGGAGCTCGGCGGCGGCAGGGCCGGCGGCGTCAACGTCGTCCTGGGCCTGCATGTGCGCACCGGTCACTTCCTCTAGCTGGGCACGTGCATCCTCGAGCTCCTCGACCACGCGACGACGCTGATGCTCGGAGCTCGAAATCTGGCCGCGCATATCGGACAGGCGCGACACCATATTGTGGCCCTTTTCCTCGAGCAGGCGCATATCGGAGTTAATACGGCCGACCACATCTTGCATATGACGGCGCTGCTCGCCCAAGTCACCCACAAACAGGCCCTTTTCCTCGAGCATCACCTGGAGCTTCTCGAGCTCGCGCTCCTTTTCGCCCAAGCGGTACTGCGCAAGCTCCAGCTCGGCGGCACCCTCTTTGGAACGGCTCTCCAGATCGTTCCACTGCGACTGCAGCGAACGAAGCTCGTCAACGGCCAGCATCTGCGTAAGCTCGTTCGCGCGCGAGGACAGCTCTTTGTACTTGCGCGCGCGATCGACCTGACGCTCCAACGGTCGCAGCTGACGGGCAATCTCCTTATTGATGTCGCGGGCACGAGTAAGGTGCTCGTCCATCGACTTAATCTTTTTGAGCGCACGCTCCTTACGGCGCTTGTGCTTGGAAATGCCGGCAGCCTCCTCGATAAGGACGCGGCGCTCCTCGGGACGGCTCTGCAAAATGGCATCGAGCTTGCCCTGGCTGATAATGGAATGCGTATCCTTACCCAAGCCCGAATCGTGCAAAATGTCCTGGATATCCATCAGGCGGCACGGACTCGAGTTGATGAGGTATTCGCTCTCGCCCGAACGATACATGCGGCGGGTGATGGCAACCTCATCAAAGTCGACAGGCAGCACATGGTCCGAGTTATCGAGCACCAGCGTGACCTCGGCAACGCCCACCGGCTTGCGCGCCGACGAGCCCGAGAAGATGACGTCCTCCATGGCCTGGCCGCGCAGCTGCTTGGCGCTCTGCTCACCCAGTACCCACAGAATCGAATCGGAGATATTCGATTTTCCCGAGCCGTTAGGACCGACGATGACGGTCAGGCCCGGCTCAAACGTCATATGGGCGCGGTCGGCAAACGACTTGAACCCTTTGAGCGTAAGGGACTTGAGATACACGGTTCCTCGCTTAAACGGGCTTCTTGTTGAGAATCACACCGTTGGTGGTGTAACCCATGCGGTCGAGCGCCTCGAGTGCAGCGGCTCCCTCGGCCTCTTTCTTAGAGGCGCCGGTGCCGCGGCCCTGACGGATACCGTCGACAAGCACCACGGCGGTAAAGGTGGGCGCATGTGCCGGGCCCTCGGAGCCTACCAGCTTGTATGCCGGGGGCTCGTGACCGTCTGCCTGCACGCACTCCTGCAAGAACGACTTGGGGTTCGCGGGGTGCTCGGCACGCTCGGAGGCCAAATGGGGCTTAAGCGTGCGGTGGATGAACTCCGCCGCCGCATCCCAGCCGGCATCGAGGTACAACGCACCCACGAGCGACTCATAGACGTTCTCGAGCGCCGAGTTAAGGCCGCGCGCGCCGGTACCGGTCTCGGAGGCGCCAAAGATGATGATGTCGTCGATGCCCAGCTCGTGCGAAACCTCGGACAGCGTGGCACCCGAAACAAGCGATACCTTCAGACGCGTGAGCTTGCCTTCATCGAACTCGGGATAAGACTCAAAGAGCGAACGGGCAACCACGGCGCCCAGAATGGAGTCACCCAAAAACTCAAGCCGCTCATAGCTGGCAGAGACCGGCTGCCCCTCTACTGCCGAGGGGTGGGTGAGCGCCGCGCGTAGCAGCACCTTGTTATTAAACTCATGGCCCAGGATTTCCTGAGCGCGCGTGAGTCGTTGAGATAAAGCCAAGACCTAGGCCTCCCTGGCGTTTTCGATAGCGTCGACGGCGTCGGCAACGGAGGTGAGCGACAACAGGGTCTCGTCATCGATCTCGAGGTCAAACTCGTCCTCGATGGCCGTCACCAGCTGCAGGCGCTCGAGCGAATTGGCATCGAGGTCATCAAAAGTTGTCTCATCACTGATCTCGGCAACGTCGACGCCCAGCACGTCGGCAGCGACCTCGGCGATCTTGTCAAAGATTTCGGAGCGATCCATAGCGCATCCTCTCATAAGTCGTGGAATACAATGTGTCGCGCGGGCGGAAGCCGCATTGCAGCACGGCTCCGATTCTACCCCACGATGCATAGCTTGAGCCACGTAACGGAGCTCTTGCTAAACGATACCTTCCATGGAATTGGCAATGCTTTCGATAAGCCCGGCTCGAACGGCCTGAGCCGCGGCGAGCGTACCGTTCTTAACGGCTTCGGCCGACGTGGCGCCATGGCCAATCAAAACGACGCCGCGAAGGCCCAGCAGGATCGCGCCGCCCTTGGCATCGCCCGAGAGCTTGGCTTTCATCTGGCGCATCTGCTTTTTGATGAGCAGCGCGGCGATCTTGGTACCGAGCGAAGACATAAAGGCGCCCTTGAGCTCTTGCAGCAAAAACTTGGCAGCACCCTCGGTTGCCTTGAGCGCAATATTGCCCGACATGCCGTCGGCGACCACAACGTCAAAATTGCCCGACGTAAGATCGGTGCCCTCGCAGTTGCCCACAAAACCGGGGACCGCGGCTTTCATAGCCGGGAAGCACGCCTTGGTAAAGTTAGAACCCTTCTCGTCCTCGGTGCCGTTGCCAAGCAGGCCCACACGCGGATGTTCGATACCCAAGACCACGCGGGCATAGGCTGCACCCATCTGGGCAAAGCGAACCATGTCGTCGACCTCGACATCGGGGTTGGCCCCCATGTCACACAGTACCGTAAGGCCACCGGCGCGGTTGGGCAGCGCATTGGTGAGGCATGGACGCACCGGCTGCTTCTTACCCTCTACCAAATATCTAAACGGCGTCACGTAGGCGGTGGCGGCAGCCGTCATGGCGCCGGTCGACCCCGCGGAGAAAAACGCGTCCGCGTTGCCCTTCTTAATAGCACGGCAGGCAAGCACGATCGAAGACTTACGCTTGGTCATCACGGCGCGGATGGGATCGTCGTCCATGGCGATGACATCGGGGGCCTCCAGAGCCTCCACGCGCGCGTGCGCCGCGGCAAAGGGGTTGACGATATCGGCGGGGCCAACAGCAATGACCTCGATATCGGGATCGGCGGCAAGTGCGGCCTCAATACCGTCGAGGACAACTTGGGGCTTCTCGTCTCCGCCCACAACGTCTACACAAACGCGAACGTTACTCATTTCAAGTGCTCCTTATACAAAAATGGCCGACTCATTGAGCCGGCCATTGTGGTTCCAGTTGGAACGGCATCGTATCCAGAGTATACAGTTACTCGGTAACGATAACCTCGCGGTCCTTGTAGAAACCGCAGCTGGGGCACACGTGGTGCGGGAGCTTGACAGCGCCGCAACGGGGGCACGTGGACTGAGCCGCAGCCGAGATCTTCATGTTGGCGGAACGACGGGTATGGGTGCGGATACGACCCTGCTTTTGTTTAGGTACGGGCATAGTGACCTTCCTTATGAACTATCCAGTGTGGCGATTACGCGCAAGTAGCGATACTACCACATTTTTACTCATCAAGATTGAGATTCTTCAATGCTGCAAATGGATTTTCCGTGGCAGCGGCCCATTCGGCCTCGGCCTGGGCGGCGCAATCGCATTGCTCGACGTTGAGATTGATGCCGCAGGTGGGGCACAGGCCGCGGCAATCGGGCTTGCAGAGCACCACAAACGGCGTGTCCATGACAACGGCGTCGTTAATGGGCTCCCCCAGATCGACAATGCGGTCCTCGCCCAAAAGCTCGTAACCGTCCTCGTAGGCCTCGGGATCCTCGGGCTCCTCAAAGAGGTAGAACTCCTCGATCTCGCCGGCGATATCAAACGAGGCGAGCTCAAGGCAGCGGTCGCATTCGCCGGTGGCGTGCGCTCGAACCATGCCGGAGAGCAGAACACCGGTGCCCGCATTGGTAAAAACCACGTCGTAAGCAATGCCGTCCTGCAGCTGGTACTCCTTCTCGCCCACCGTGTAGGTGGCGACATCGACCTTGCCGGTCAGCGGATACGAGTCTCCGGGAAACTCGAGCTGCTCGGAAAGATCGACGGTAACGCTCGGGAACTCAGCCATTACCACTGACCGTTCTGCTGGGCGGCACCCTCGTTGAGCTGCTGACGGCAACGGGTAACGGTGCCGGTCAGGCTCTTGAGGTTCTCCTCGAGGTGCGTAAAGACCTGCTCGGCATAATCCTCGGCCGCATAGCGCGTCTCGCGCTCGTACTGCTGGGCACGATCACGGATATCGTCGGCCTGCTGCTGCGCCAAGCGGACGATCTCCTGCTCACCGGCAATGGTGAGTGCCTGCTGCTGAGCATCGGCAATGATGGAATCGGCCTGAGCGGCGGCGGAAGCCATAAGCTCGTCGCGCTCCTTGAGGATGCGACGGGACTTCTGCCACTCCTCGGGATAGCTCATACGGATCTCGTCAAGGATGTTAAAGAAGACGTCGGCATCGATAACCTTCATCTGGGCATTCTTGCCGAACGGCGTCTTAGCCTCTTCGATGAGCCCCTCGAGCTCCTCGACAAGGCTCACGATCCTGTCGCCAGGAAAATTCTCGCCCGGCATCCGGTCTCCTTTCATAGGTAACATGTCATCGTGTTAGTTTACCACATGCCATCAGGCAATATGAAACGTCACGAAAAGCGATGTTTAAGCGCTTCGACCACATTGGGCGGCACAAACGTCGACACATCGCTTCCGAGCGATGCGATCTGACGAACCACCGAGCTCGAGATATAGCCGTACTGCGGCGCACTCATGACAAAAATGGACTCAAGCTCGTTGTCCAGGCGATAGTTGAGGTCCGCCTGCTGCAGCTCGTACTCAAAGTCGGTCATGGCGCGCAGGCCCTTGACCACAGCACCCGCACCCTGCTCACGGGCAAAATCGACCAACAGGCCGGTAAAGGGCAGTACCTCGACACCGTCAATATCGCCCAGGGCCTCGCGGGCCAACGCCACGCGCTCATCGAGCATAAAGGTGGTGCCCACGCCGTTTTTGCCCTGCGACTCCGCCACGGCGACAATCACGCTGGGAAAAATGCGGCGGGCGCGGCGGATTACATCGATGTGACCAAACGTGATGGGGTCAAACGTACCCGGAACGATCACGCGGTTGATAGTGTCATTCATGGGTATCCTCCAAAGGCACGTCCTCGTCAATATCGCTGTCATTAGCATGGTCGCACTCGTCCGCGGCCACCCAGCGCAGCAAGTCAACCGAGGTAATGCCGTAGCGTTTCTCTCGCACGGTCTCAAAACCAGCCGGATGAGCGCCCGCGTCGCTTGCGGCATGCTCAAACAGGGCAAAGGCCCCTGGTGCCAGCAAGCCCTGCTGGGCAAGATTGCGCAGCAGCTCCTCGACCGGCTCGGCGCCAAAGGCATAGGGTGGATCGAGCAGGACCAGATCAAAGGGGCCGCCCGAAACACGGCCGCGCGAGGCGCTCGCTAACACATCGCCGGTAACGACGCGCCAACGCGAGCGGTCGCGACACAGCGACTCGATATTCTTAGTGATCAGTCGGGCGGCATTGCGATCGATCTCGAACGTGATGAGCGAGCGAGCGCCGCGCGAGAGCATCTCGATTCCCAGGGCACCGGAGCCGCCAAAGGCATCCAGCACGCGGACCTCGTCCAGATCGAAATCGAATGCCGACATGACCATGGACGCACATGCCTCGCGCACGCGGTCGGTCGTGGGACGGGTGACATCGCGCCCACGCGGCTCTTCGATCTTGCGGCCACGCCATTCACCGCCGATGATTCTCATCCTCCGCTGACCTCCTTGAAGATATGTCGATAACGCGTGGCGACCGCATCGCGCAAGGGACGCGTCGCCACGGAGTCAAGGTTGCAAGCATACCGCAAGAGCTCGACCGCGTCCAAATGGGCCCATTCGATAAGATCCTCGTCGGCGTCCAGGTCCACAAAACGCAGGGTCACACCGCCATGTTGGCGATAACCCAAGATTTCGCCCTCGTGGCGCAAACGCAGGTCCATCTGCGCAAGTGCAAAACCGTCAGCGGTCTTTTCGAGCGCCCGCAGGCGGTCTTGCGCAGCAGACACACCGCCATTGCCCTTGGAATGCGTCATGACCAGGCACGTGCCCGACACGCTGCCGCGGCCCACGCGGCCTCTAAGCTGATGCAGGGCCGCCAAGCCAAAGCGCTCGCCGTTCTCGATAACCATGACGGTGGCATTGGGCACGTCGACGCCCACCTCGACCACCGTAGTCGAGACGAGCACGTCGATCTCGCCGCGCTTAAAAGCGTCGATCACGCGGTCCTTCTCCCTCGCCGGCATGCGGCCGTGAAGACGCTCGACGGAAAGCCCCGGCAATGCCAGACGCAGGCGGTCGAGCTCGGTCGCGGTGTCGTGCAACGGCACGGGCACCGTCACGCGACCTTCATCGTCGCGAGCAATGCCGGGAACGTCTTCCAAATCGTCCGCGGAGTCACTTGGCTCCACAAGCGGGCAGATAACGTAAGCCTGCTGTCCTTGGGCATGCGCCTCGCGAATGGCACCGTAGGCCAGGTCGCGGCTCGACTCGGTGAGCACGCGCGTCGAGACGCCGGCCCCGGGAACGGGGCGATGACGAATGATGGACGTGTCCAGGTCGCCATAGACCGAAAGCGCCAGTGTGCGCGGAATAGGCGTGGCCGTCATAACGAGCAAGTCCGCACCTGGGCCTTTGGCACGCAGGGCATTGCGCTGCCCCACGCCAAACCGATGCTGCTCGTCGATAACGACGAGTGAAAGATGTTTAAACGTTACGTTATCCGAAAGGACCGCATGGGTACCAAAGAGCACATCGAGCTCACCAGACTGCAGCTGTGCATGGATGCGCTCGCGCTCGGCGGCCGGGGTAGCACCCGTCAGGAGCGCCCAGGACATACCGGCCTGCGAGAGCAAAGGGCCGGTCTTATCGGCATATTGACGCGCCAGCACGCCCGTGGGTGCCATGACGCAGGACTGGGTACCCGAATCGGCCGCGACTGCCAGCGCGCAGGCGGCGACGGCGGTCTTGCCGGTACCGACATCGCCCAGCAGCAAGCGGTTCATCACGTGGTCGCCATCGCACATGTCATGCAGGATGTCTTGGAACGCGGCCTCCTGCTCGTCGCTCAGCGAAAATGGCAGGGCCCGCCTAAGCGCCGTCAAATGACCACCCGCGGTGTGGGTGTAGGGAACCACCTCGACCATACCGCCGTCGTTGCGCAGACGAAGCGCCAGCTGAAGATAGAGGCATTCCTCATAGGCAAGCCGTGCGCGCGCGATATCGCGCTCGGCCATACTCGAGGGAAAGTGAATCGAACGCAGCGCACGGGCGCTGCTCATAAGGCGGCGCTTGGCGCGCAGGGGCGCGGGAATCGGGTCGAAGGGATTGCCGACAATCTCGAGCGCGCCGCTCACGATACGGCGCATCCAAGCCTGGCTCACACCGTCGCTCACATAGTGAACCGGAAGGATGGTGCCCGCGGCACGCCCGTCCTCGAGCTTTTCGAAATGCGGCGAGGCCATCTGCTTAAAGCCGTAGGCAAATTCGACCTTACCCATCACGGCCAGGCGGTCGCCCTGCTTGAGCTGCTGGGCAATCCAGGGCTGGCGGAAAAAAGCGACTTGCAGCACGCCCGTCTCGTCCACAAGCGAGACCTCGGTAACCTGCATACGCGGGCGGGGCTGCTTTTGAACGATACGATCGACCGTGGCGACGATCGTGCACACCGTACCGATAGGCGCCATCTCGATGGACCAGGAGCGTGTAAAGTCCAGATATCGATGAGGGATATGGAGAAGGAGGTCCCCCACCGTCCTAATTCCCAGACGGCGAAGGGCCTCCTCGCGTTTACCCGAAACATATTTGAGTCGCGCGATATCCTCGTCGAGCGCATTGCTCTGGGCAAAGCGCTCCGAGACGCGCGGCACGGAGCACAGCTCGGACATGGGCAGATGCCTACTCGATCGAGAAGATCACGGGATAGAGCGGCTGCTCGCCACGATGGGCGTCAATCTCCAGGTCGGGCTGAGCCTCCTCGATGGCGTCGACGATCTCCTGGAAGGCCTCATCGGACAGCTCCTCGCCGGCCAGAATCGTCAGCGCGTCGCCCTCCTCTTCCTCCTGCATGCGGTTGATACAGTCGAGCGTTACCTGCTTCACATCGGAGCCGACCACGTCGATGGAGCCGGCAATGATACCCATGACGTCACCGGAGTGAATCGGCGAGCCGTCAGAGGCGCTGGAATCGCGCACGGCACGGGTGACCTCGCCATCGCGAACCTCGCTGATGGCATCGACCATGGCGGCGACGGCGTCCTCGAGCTCGGAATCGGGCAGCACCGCGAACAGAGCGGAGAACGCCTGCGGTACGGTCTTGGTGGGAACCACGGCGACCTTTTTGTCGGTGCAGGCAGAAGCGGCAGCCTCGGCAGCCATACGGATATTGCCGTTATTGGGCAGGATGATGACCGAAGTCGCGTTGACCTGGTCCACCGCGCCCAGCAGGTCGGCGGTGGAGGGGTTCATGGTCTGGCCACCCGAAACGACCACGTCGACGCCGAGGGACTTGAGGATGTCGGCCTCACCGGAACCGGCGGCAACGGCGACAAAACCCAGGGCCTTCGCGGGCTCGGCGGCCTTTTGCTGGTCCTCGTGGATCTTAGCGGTACGGTCGTGGGCCTCCATCTCCATGTTGTGGATAAAGACCTCGTAGATCTGGCCAAGCTGCAGCATGTGCTCGAGCACCAGGTTGGGGGTGTTGGAGTGCACGTGGATCTTGTAGTCGGGGTAGGCGCCCACGAGCAGCTCGCAGTCGCCCATGGAACCCAGGAACTTAAGGCACTCGTCCTCGTCAAACGGGGCGTCGGCCTTAAAGAGGAACTCGTTGCAGTAGCGGAACTCCGAGCCCTCCCAGTCGTCGTTGGCCTCGATCTCGACGCGACCGAGGGCCGCATCGCGGGCAGAGCCAGCGGAATCAAACGTGGTGGAGAAATCCTCGACAACGGTGCTGCGGCCCAGAGCAGCGGCAACGAAGTTTTCCAGGAAGATGGCGAAGCCAAAGGCGCCGGAGTCGACCACGCCGTTCTCCTTCAGAACGGGCAGCAGGTCGGGCGTGCGAGCCACAGACTGGTAGGCCTCGACGACGATGGCGTCGAGCGCGTCCTCGGCCGAGAACTTCTTCTTCTCGCACTCGTCGGCCTTGGTCGAGACGTCGCGCAGGACCGTAAGAATCGTGCCCTCGATGGGCTTGCGGACGGCCTGGAAGGCGACCTTGACGGCGCGACGGAAAGCATGCGCGATGTCGGCAGACGTGATGGGCTCATCGGCAGAGACGAGACCCTCGGCCACGCCGCGCAGGATCTGCGAGGTGATAACGCCGGAGTTGCCGCGGGCGCCCATGAGGGAGCCGTGGGTGATGGCGCCGGCGATGGCCTCCATATCGGCATCGGCGGGAAGGGCGGAAAGCTCCTTGGTCACCGAGGCGAGCGTGAGCGACATGTTGGTGCCGGTGTCGCCGTCGGGCACGGGAAAGACGTTGAGTTTATTGATCTCCTCGGCCTTGTCGGAAACGGCAGCCGCAGCGATCGGAAAACAGGTGCGAATGGTCTTTACAATCATGAGTATTTGAATCTCCGTTTTCGGATGCTAGTTCAGACGGCTCTTGAGCGCGTCGATGTGAATGCCGATCTTAAGGCTGGCGGGATCGATCTGGGCGATCTCCTGCAGGGTGAAGGCAACGGAGCTCGAAAGATTGTGGCAGACGGACTTCATGTTGACGCCGTTCTCGAGCACGACGTGAAGGTCGACCGTAAGGCCGTTCTCGTCGGCGGAGACAAGCACGCCCTTGCGGAGGCGCTGACCGGCAAGCAGGCGCACGCTCTCGGCGCCCTGGAGCTGCTCGGCCATACCGACGACGCCATAGCACGTCATCGCGGCATAACCGGCAATATCGGCAATAACGTCGTTCGAGACGCTCAGGCTGCCGTTAATGGTCTCAGACACAAGAATCTCCTTATCTGGTGCTCGCGGCACCATGTCGTGGGAGCAATCATTGCAATATTCTACAACGACCGCGCCATGTTGAGGTGGTGGGTCGCGGGATTACATCCTCGACACGAAATGTTGATATGGCAACGTTTGCGTTAAGCAATCGCGGCATGAAAAAACCCGCCGCAAAAGCGACGGGTTTTACAATCTGGCTCCCCGGGTAGGACTCGAACCTACAACAGCGCGGTTAACAGCCGCGTGCTCTACCATTGAGCTACCGAGGAATATAAAGCCCAGCAGATTGGGCTGAGAAATTCTGGCTCCCCGGGTAGGACTCGAACCTACAACAGCGCGGTTAACAGCCGCGTGCTCTACCATTGAGCTACCGAGGAATAGGTGCATGCTCTCAAGCAACGAAGTTTATTATACGGACGAATCAGCTCAGGGCAAGAACTTTTTTAAGAAATTTTCCGACCCAGTCATTGGGGACGTTCTTAAACGACTAGTCATTCAAGAACGTCCCCAACGACAAATCAACCAGACGCCCAGGGTAGTCTTTTTGGGACGGGGCTTTTTTAGCTACCCTATCTCAATGAGCGCCTCAAGCTTTAAAGGCCCCAGATTGGGCAGCTAAAAAAGCCCCGTCCCAAAAAGACTACCCGTGCCCCAACTGCCGGCCCTTGTTACATGAAAGCGCCCTCAAGCGGATGTGCTTGAGGGCGCTTCTTGCATGACTAGCTTTCGATATAGTCTTTGAGCTTGCTGGAGCGGCTGGGGTGGCGGAGCTTGGCCAGGGTCTTGGACTCAATCTGGCGGATGCGCTCGCGCGTGACCCCAAACTCGCGGCCGACTTCCTCGAGCGTGCGGGGATGTCCGTCGACAAGTCCAAAGCGCAGCTCAATAACCTTTCGCTCACGATCGGCAAGCGAGTCGAGCACCTGGGTGAGCTGCTCCTGCAGCATGGAGAAGCTGGCGGCATCGGGCGGAACGATGGCCTGGGAGTCCTCGATAAAGTCGCCCAGCTGGGAATCCTCTTCCTCGCCGATAGGAGTCTCGAGCGACACGGGCTCCTGCGAGATCTTCTGGATCTCGCGGACGCGGTCGGCACTCATGTCCATCTCGGCACCGATCTCCTCGGGGGTCGGGTCGCGACCCAGATCCTGGAGGAGCTGGCGCTGCACGCGGACAAGCTTGTTGATGGTCTCGACCATGTGCACGGGAATACGGATGGTACGGGCCTGGTCGGCGATAGCGCGCGTGATGGCCTGACGGATCCACCACGTGGCGTACGTGGAGAACTTGAAGCCCTTCTGGTAGTCGAACTTCTCGACGGCGCGGATCAGACCGAGGTTGCCCTCCTGGATCAGATCCAGGAACAGCATGCCGCGACCGACGTAGCGCTTGGCGATGGAGACGACCAGACGGAGGTTGGCGCTGATGAGCGCCTGCTTGGCCTCGAGGCCCACGTTCTCGATACGAGTCAGACGACGCATCTCGGCGCGAGTGAGCTCGATCTCGCCCGCCTCGGCGGCCTCGAGCTTCTCGGTGGCCTCGAGACCGGCCTCGATCTTCATGGCCAGATCGACCTCTTCGGAGGCGGTCAGCAGGTCGACCTTGCCGATCTCCTTAAGGTACATACGAACCGGGTCACCGGTCAGCATCACCGTGGAGGCATCGATGCCACGCACGCGAGAACGCGAACGGGACGTGCGGACGGTGCGCTTCTTTTTGCTCTTGCAAGAACCCATCTCGGCATCGGCCTGACGGGCCATCTTAAGCTCATGATCGTCGAGCGAGCCAGAATCGTGCTCCTCGTCGTCATCGAAATCGTCGGTATCGTTATCGTCATCGTCGACGTCCATGGGGGCGTCGTCGTTTCCGCTCGCGGAGATAATCTGGATGCCGCTGTTGCGCAGCGCGGAATAGACCGCGTTGAGCTGCTCGTCAGAAACATCGATATCCTTCAGGACGACCTGGATCTCGTCCTCGGTTACCGAAGTCCTGTTTGAGCCGTTGCCCATGAGCTTAGCAACGTAGGATTCCAGCCCAGTACCCGTGCTCTCAGTCTTATTTGGCACAGATTCTCCCTTCGTAGTCCACAGGACACATTACTTTAGCACACACTTACACGTCTATACCCAAAATTCAGACTGGATATAGCAGATAACATGCCGATTGACCACAACATCTAGGCCTGATCGGGACCCGCGGCCTCCAAACCAATCAACCGGAACGGATCGGCCACGCCGCCAATCGACTTCTGGAGCTCGCGCTGGCGCGCAGAATCCTGCGCGGCCTGCATGGTCAATGAACGGCGCGCGTCATCGTCGAGCGACCGGTCCTGGCGCAGCTTGGCCTGAGCAGCCCGCATACGGCGCTTGATGGTGTAAAGCTCAAGCGTATCGAGCATAAAGACGATGTTCGTCTCGGTGGGGTGCTTGCTCGTCGCCGAGATGCGCCCGGCGCTGACAAGCGAAGCCGCCTCGGGACACACCGCGCGCGCGGCGTCCATGCACGCCGCGGGATCGGTGCCCGGCGGCGTCGCGAGCACGGCCCACGCGATGGACTCGTGACGGGGGTCCACCCACTCAACCGAGCAGATGCGATCGGCGTACGTGCGGAATAGGTCGGGGTAGCTGGTGAGCATCGTCAACAGCTCGCGCTCCCCCGCCAGAGACTTCCGCTCCAGATCGGTCAGCACGATCGACGTCGCCGGAACGGAAGCGGTCGATGCAGACCCCGTGGGCGCCGCGTCCATGCCAGCAGGCACATCGATCGGCGGCATATCGTCGACGACCTCGACCGGCGCGGCCCCGTAGGCCTCGAGCGGCACATAGTCGTACGGTTCCTCCTCGACCGGTGTGGATACCGGCGGCGTCGTCCCCGACGCCCAGGCGCCGCGAGATGCCCCCTGCGGACCAGACGCCCGACCGCCCGCGCTGCCTGCGCGCACGGCCTGTGCCCGCTGGCGCTCGTAGTTCTGCTCGCGACGACGCTCGGCGTCCTCGCGTTTGGCGACATCGCGAAACACACGGCCCGAGCTCGAGCGTACCGTCTCCAAATCCAGGCCCAGGAGGTCGGCTATCTGGATAAAGTACGTATCGATCATGTAGCTATCGCGCAGCGGATAGATGAGCGTCAGCGCATCCTCGAGCGCCTTGGCGCGACCGCCCGGCGTGGTAATGTCGCTCGACTCCTGCAGTGAGCGGTACACAAAGTCCATGAGGGGCTCGGCGGCGTCGATACGCGCCTGCAGTGCCTCGCCACCATGCGCCGTGATGAACTCCATGGGGTCGTTGCCGTCGGGAAGCACCACGCAGCGCAGGTCCATCGAATCCTGCTCGATAAACTGAATCGCGCGGCGCGCGGCCTTTTGACCGGCGGCGTCACCATCGAACATATACACGATGCGCTTGGCAAAACGGGTGAGCGTCTTTACGTGATGTTCCGTCAGCGCCGTGCCCAGCGTGGCGACGACGTTTTTGATCCCCGCCTCCCAGCAGGCGATGCAGTCGGTATATCCCTCCACCACGATGGCGGTATCCTGCGCGACGATAAACTCCTTGGCCCAGTTAAAGCCGTAGAGGTTTCTCTTTTTATGAAACACACTCGTCTCGGCGGTGTTGAGGTACTTGGGTTGGCCGTCGCCCATAATACGACCGCCAAAGGCGATGTTATGACCCTGTTCGTCAAAGATGGGAAACATCACGCGGTCGTAAAAACGATCGGCAAGCTGTCCTCGCCCGCGGCTCACGGCCACGTTGGCGTCGATCATCTCCCGCGGGGTAAAGCCCTTCTGCGACAGATGGGCCACCAACATATTGCGACCCGGCGCAAAGCCCAGGCAGTAGCGACGGCAGACGTCGCCACCCATACCGCGGCTGGCAAAGTACTCGCGCGGACGGCTGTCCTTACCGCGCATGAGCATGGTGTGATAGAACTGGGCCGTCTCGGCGCACAGGTCATAGATGCGGGCGCGCTTGGTGCCGCGATCGCGCTGCGCGCCGGTATCGTGCAGCTCAATGCCGGCACGATCGGCCAGGTAGCGAATCGACTCGGGAAAGCTCAGGTTCTCGCGCCTCATGATGTAGGTGAAGACGTCGCCGCCCTCGCCACAGCCAAAGCAGTGCCACACCTGCGTAGCGGGGATAATGTGAAACGATGGGGTCTTTTCGCCATGGAAGGGGCAGCAACCCCAAAACTCATGGCCGCGGGGCTTGAGCTCAACCGTTTCCTGCACAATGGCAACCAGGTCGGACGCAGCGCGCACCTGGTCTTTCTCCTCATCGCTAATCACGGATGCTCACCCCCTGCTCACCCAAGTTATGACGGATATCGTCAATATTACCCTCGACGGTCGCAATAAGCTCGTCAAGCGAATCGAACACGCGCGAAGGACGCAGCCAACGCGTAAACGCCAACGAAACCGAACGTCCATACAGGTCGCCCGCATACCCGATCAAGTTGGCCTCGAGATGCGCCGAAGCGGCATCGTCGGCATACGTCGGCGGCAGGCCCACGTTGACGGCAGCAGGCCACACGGTATCGTCGACCAGCACAAGGCCCTCGTAGACGCCATCGGCAGGCAGCTGGATTCCGTTTGGCACCAGCAGGTTTGCCGTCGGAAATCCCATATCGGAGCCCTCGTGGCGACCGCGAATCACGCCGCCGCGCACCATATAGGGACGGCCGAGTAGATCGGCTGCCAGCTCAACGTGGCCCAGGCTCAGCTCACGTCGAATGCGGGTGGCGCAGATAGCCTCGCCGGCCTCGCACAGCAAATTGTGCCCATACACGTCAACACCGCGCTCGACACCCCATGCCTGCATCTCGGCAACGCCCGAGGCACCGCCGCGGCCCAGCCTAAAATCGCTGCCAACGCGAATGGAGCGAATGTCGACAACATGCGCCAACAGCTCAAGAAAGCCCACGTGATCGAGCGACGCTACCGCAGGCGTAAAGGGAACAGCCACCACGGCATCGACCCCAGTCTGAGCCAGGGCATGCAGGCGGTCGGCCGTCGTCATCAATTTTTGAGCGGGCGCAGGGCTCACCACAACATCTGGATCAGGGTCAAACGTTACGACAACCGCTTTGCAGCCGCGGACGCGCGCATCGCGAATGACCGCGTCGATCAGCTCACGATGTCCCCTATGCACGCCATCGAACACGCCGATGGCAATCGAGGCGGCACCCATAGACTCGCAGTCACCAAAAGCATCAGCCAAAACGATGCGGGCCTCCGCCGCCGCGCCCACAAAAAATGTGCGCGCGAGCTCGTGAGGGTCCAGCATCATCGAACACCGCCGATCGCCTGCGGAAAGACGTGCTCCATCACAAAGCGACCATCCTCGATACGCGCCAAAGCCTTGAGCCCGCCATCGAGCACCAGCGCAAACGGTGCCTTCGACGCATCGAAGCCGGCGAGCGCGCGATCAATAGGAATACGACGACCGCACAGCAAATCTTCGGCAAGATTGCCCGGCAAGTCGACACGCGTGGCGCCGAGGGCCGCAATGGGGTCCAAGGCAAAGCCGGCAGCGGACTCGGCAGAAAGCTCCTCGACCGCATGGCAGGCACCGATGGAGACAATGCCAGAAGCGGTACGGCGCAGCGCGGAAATATGCGCGGCACTATCGCAGGCGCGACCCAGGTCGCGAGCGAGCGCACGGATATAGGTGCCCTTGCTCACCGAGAAGGCAACGGTCCAAATGCAGGAATCGCCCTCGCCACTCACGGCGATCAGGTCGGCAGAATATACCTCGACCGGGCGCGCAGGCAACTCAACGGCATTGCCCTCACGTGCAGACGTATAGGCGCGCACGCCGTTGACCGAAATAGCCGAAAACGCCGGCGGGACCTGCATCTGAGGGCCCAGCATGGCGCTCAAGCGCTCACGGGCATAGGCCGGATCGCGCAGCTCGGGTGCAATGGCAACCGTACGGATGGCCTCGCCTTCCGCATCGTCGGTATTGGTCTCGGCGCCAAACGAGATATCGGCGACGTAACTTTTGGTATCGAGGGTAAGCATGCCCAGCAGACGCGTAGCCTGGCCCACGCCCACCACCATGACACCCGACGCCATGGGGTCGAGCGTGCCGGCATGACCGACGCGCCGCTCATGGAGGGCGCGCCGGCACCGCGATACCACGTCGTGGGACGTGCAGCCCACCGGTTTATCGACGGCGAGCAGCATATTCAATTGAGAAGGCGTACGACGAGCCATGTACCATCCAAAAAGTTAGAGCTCGACGGTCACCGAAGCGGGATCCTCCCCCACCAGCTCGGCCAGCATGGGAAGTGCCGCGGTGAGCGTCTCGAAAATCGTTCCGTTATTGGTAAAGCCGGCAGCAGCGTGATGTCCGCCTCCGCCAAAGTTGGCCGCAATCTCGGAGACATCCATGTCGCCTTTGGAGCGCAGGTTTCCGCGCACCTTGGTATCGCCCTCGATGCCCTTAAGGAACAGGCAGACCTCGACACCCATCACCGAGCGCACCACATCGACCAAGCCGTCGCACTCATCCGAGGTGACGCCACATTCCTTAAGGTCGCTTTCGTACGCGTAGCTATACGCCACGCGCCCGTGCGCGACCGTCTTGATGCGGCCCATGACGATGGACTTGAGGTGCAAGAACTCGACGCGCATGCTCTGATAGACCTCGAGCGCGACACGCGCCGGGTCGGCACCGTGCGCCACCAGGCGCGAGGCCGCATGGAACGCAGCGGCATCGGCATTCTGATACTGAAAACGACCGGTATCGGTAACCAGGCCGCAGAGCAGACAGGTGGCGATGCGATCGCGAACGACAATGCCGCAATCATCCAAAAAGCGGTCGATGATCATGGCGCACGCCGCAGCATCGACACGCCTCAGGCTTACCTCGGCAAACTCCTCGCGCGCCGGATGGTGGTCAAAGCACACCACATGTTTGGAGCGGCGGAGCACGTCGGCCGAGTTGTTCAGACGCTCGACAACCGGCACATCCACCGAGATAAACAGGTCGGGATCGCCCGTAAAGCTCGAAGCCGGCACCAGACGATCGGCGCCTTCCATAAAGCGGTAAATACGCGGAACGGGATCGTCGTCTGCGAGCAGCAGCGCGATGTCCTTGTCGGGGAACGCCTTCATGAGCGAGAGGCCCAAGCCCAACACGGAGCCCAGGGCATCGCCGTCGGGAGAGGTATGGCCCGAGATCGCAATGGAGGACGCACCCTCGATAAGCTCGAGGATGCGTCGTTTAATATCTGCAGACTCGCACGAGACGAGGTCGGCGGAATTAGTCATCTAAAGCTGCCTCCTGGGCGGCATCCGCTATGGGATAGCCGTCCTCGTCCTTTTCGATCGCCAGCGTGGCCGGGACATTCTCCAGCGCACGCGTAATGCGCTCGGCCTCATCGGTCGAGCGATCGATGCGAAAATCGAGCTCGGGCGTGACGCGCCAGTCGAGCGAGCGAGCCAACAGGCTGCGAATGCGGCCCTTGGCGCTGGCGAGCGCCTCCATGACCTCATCGTAGCGGCTCGCATCGCACGACACGTACACGCGCGCGAACGAACGGTCCACCGCGACCTCGACCGCGGTCAGGGTGACCAGGTCGAGACGCGGATCGGAAACCTCAAAGAGAAGGATATAACCGAGCTTCTCGCGAAGCTGCTCGCCCAGACGGCGGGTTGCCTGCGTTTGCTTCATAGCGCTACCCCCTACTCGGTACGGGCAACCTGGTCGATACGGTAACCCTCGATCTGGTCGCCGGGCTTGATGTCCTGGAAGTTCTCCAGGCCAATGCCGCCCTCGGAACCGCTCTTGAGGCTCTTGGCCTCGTCCTTGTAGTGGCGCATCGAGGCGATCTTACCGTTAAAGACAACGATGCCGTCGCGCACCAGGCGCACGGAATCGGTCGCGGCAATCTCGCCCTCCTCGACGCGGACACCGGCGGCGATACCGACTTTGGGCACCTTAAAGGTGTCCAGGACGGTCGCGGTACCCGTGGAGACCTCGACCTCGGTGGGCTTGAGCATGCCGATACGGGCAGCGTCGAGCTCCTCGAGGCACTTGTAGATAACGTCGTAGCAACGAATCTCGACGCCCTCGCGCTCGGCAGCGGAGCGGGCCTTACCGTCGGGACGCACGCCAAAGCCAATGATGATGGCGTTGGAGGCGTCGGCCAGGACGACGTCGGTCTCGTTGATGGCACCGACCGCGGAGTGAATCGTGTTGATGCGGACCTCGGACTGATCCATCTTGTCGAGCGAGTCCTGAAGGGCCTCGATGGAGCCCTGGACGTCGGCCTTGATGATCAGGTTGAGCTCCTTGACCTCGGCGTCGGCGATGGTCTCGAAGAGGTTCTCGAGCGTGACGTGCTTCACGCGGCTCTGCTCCTCGATGCGGGCCTTGAGCGAGCGCTCATCGGCCAGGGCGCGCGCCTCGCGCTCGTCCTCGAACACGCGGAACTCGTCGCCGGCGTTGGGGACGGACTGCAGGCCCAGGATCTCGACGGCGTCGGAGGGACCGGCCTCGGTGACGGCTCGGCCCTTGGGGTCGAGCATGGCGCGAACGCGGCCATAGGTAAGGCCGGCGACCAGCGTATCGCCCACGTGCAGGGTACCGCGGGTCACGAGCACGGTAGCGACCGAGCCGCGGCCCTTGTCGAGCTTGGCCTCGAGGACGTTGCCCGAAGCGAAGGTATCGGGATTGGCCTTGAGCTCGAGCACGTCGGCCTGGAGCAGCACGGTCTCCAGAAGGTCGTCGATACCGATCTTCTGCTTGGCCGAGATGTTGACGAACATGTTCTGTCCGCCCCACTCCTCGGGGATGACGCCGTACTCGGTGAGTTCCTGGCGCACGCGGTCGGGGTTGGCGCCGGGCTTATCGATCTTGTTGACGGCGACGACGATGGGAACGCCGGCGGCCTTGGCGTGGTTGATCGACTCGACCGTCTGGGGCATGACGCCGTCGTCGGCGGCGACGATCAGGATGACGATGTCGGTCACCTTGGCGCCACGGGCACGCATGGCCGTAAAGGTAGCGTGGCCCGGGGTATCGATGAAGGTGATCTTGCGGTCGTTGATCATGACCTGCGATGCGCCGATGGCCTGGGTAATGCCGCCAGCCTCGCCGGCAGCGACGCCGGTGTGGCGGATGGCGTCGAGCAGGCTCGTCTTGCCGTGGTCGACGTGACCCATGACGGTGACGACCGGGGCGCGGGGCTTAAGATCGGCGGGATCGTCGTAGAACGAGAAGGTGTTCTCCTCCTCGGGGGTGATGATCCTGATCTGACGGCCCAAGTCGTCGGCAACAAGCTCGACAAGGTCGTCGGACATGGACTGCGTCATGGTGAGCGGGGTGCCCAGCAGGAACAGGCGCTTGATGATGTCGTTGGCCGGAACGTCGAGCGCCTCGGCAAGCTCCTGGACGGTAACGCCCTGGGAGACCTTGATGGCGTCGAGCTCCTCGGGGTTCACGCCCTGGGCCAGCGCCTCCTCAATCTTGCGCTCCTCCTGAGCCCTAGCGGCCTCGCGCTCGCGCTTCTCCTTGCGCTTCTTGCGGCGACCGGTGGACTCGCGAGAGGCCTCCTCGACGGCGGCACGGGCCTCCTCGAGAACCTTCTCGCGGCTGTACTCCTCGGCCTCGCGCGCCATGCGGCTGTAGTGGTCCTCTTCGCTGTTGTGACCACCTTTGCGCTTCTTGCCCTTGCCCTGCTTATCGGGGTTGGGAAAATCCATGCCGGCAGCGACATTGTTGCTGGCGTTGGTGCGATGGCTGTGCGGGCGGTTCTCGGAGGCGTTGCGGTCGTTGCGACGGCCGCCACGACGATCGTTGTTGCCGCCGCGACGGTTGCCGCGCTCGGCCTTGGCCTTGTCCTCGGCGTCCTTCTTCTCCTTGAGCACGGTCTCCTGTGCGGCGATCTGATCGAGCAGCGAACGGAAGCGCGAACCGGAGTCGGAAGCGGGAACGGCGCGGCGCTGGGCCTCGCGAGCAGCCTCCTCCTTCTCGCGGGCAAGGCGCTCCTGCTCGGCCTTCTTCTTGGCCTCGGCCTCGGCACGGGCTGCCTCTTCGGCGGCCTGGGCGGCGGCAAACTGGCGGCGCTCCTCCTCGCGTGCCTTCTCGGCGGCAATGCGCTCGCGCTCGGCCTCGGCGGCACGCGCTGCCTCCTCGGCGGCGGCAGCCTCCTCCTCGGCCTGCTTGGCGGCCTCGACTTCCTGGGCGCGGGCCTCGATCACCGAGGCAAGCTGCTTGCGGACCATGGCAACATAAGCGTCCTCCAGCGCGGAGGAAGCAGACTTAGCGGGAATCTTCATTTCGGCGAGGTGACCCATCAGTTCCTTGGAGGTCATGCCGAACTCTTTGGCCAGGGTGGACACACGGACTTTTGCCATATGACTTCACCTACCCTTTCTGGCACCTTGGGTGCCTAGAGACTGAACGAGTGTGGGATGTGCGCCGGAACCTGTCCAGCGCAACCGCGCGCTAGATCAGGTCCTCCGCATCATCGAAGGCATCGGTGTCGTGGACACCGCAGAAACGGGAACCGGGACGGGCCTGGTTACGGCACTGGATGCCGTCCTCGGACACGTACTCGCAGCGACGGGCGTCGTCATCCTCCTCGTCACCGATCAGGTCGGCGGCAGGCTCCTCGTGAACGGGAACGTTCTTGAGGATGTCGGCGGCAAGGGTCTCGGACTTAATGTCGATGTGCCAGCCGGTCAGGCGTGCGGCCAGGCGGGCGTTCTGGCCCTCCTTGCCAATGGCGAGCGAAAGCTGGTCGTCGGGCACGATGACGCCGGCATAGGCCTTCTCCTCGTCGATAAGGACGCGAGTGACCTTGGCGGGCGACAGGGCGTTGGCGACGTAGACGGCCGGATCGGCATCCCACAGGATGACGTCGACGCGCTCACCGCGCAGCTCACCCACGACGGCGCGCACACGGCTGCCCTTGGGGCCGACGCAGGCGCCCACGGGATCCAGGCGGTCGTCGAGCGAGTGGACGGCGACCTTGGAGCGCTGGCCGGGCTCGCGGGCAATCGACTTGATCTGGACGGTGCCCTCATAGATCTCGGGCACCTCCTGCTCAAACAGACGACGCATGAGCTCGGGGTGGGTACGCGAGATAACGATCGGCGGACGGCTGTGCTCGCCGCGAACCGGCGGAAGCGTGGAGTTGGGGTCGCGAACGTCAATGATCACGGCCTTGATGTGCTGGTTGTGCAGATAGCGCTCGCCCATGGGGCGCTCGTTGCGCTCGTTCTCGTAGCGGCGCTGATCAAAGTGCGGAAGCTCGGCCTCGACGCCTTCGCGGATCTTGACGATCGTAAAGTCGGGTGTGGACTGCAGTACGGTACCGCTGATGAGGTCGCCGATACGACCGGAGAACTCCTCGTAGATCTGCTCGCGGGCGGAGTTGCGCACGATGGCGTTGATCTCGGCCTTGGCGTGCTGGGCGGCGATGCGGCTGGTGTTCTTGGGGGTGACGTCGATCTCCTCGAACTCGGTGAAGTTGCCCTCCTCGTCCATGGAATCGTCGATCGGCTCCAGGCGGTAGACATAGATCTTGCCGGTGGTGCGGTCGATGGTCACCTTGGCGCCCCACTCAAGATGCAGGATCTCGGCATAGCTCTTGGCGAGCGACTGCTCCAGGCGGTCGATCAGGTAGAGCTGGTCGATGTGCTTCTCCTGGCAAAGCTCCATCAGGGCGGACATCATGTCGGATGCTGCCATGTTAGTTTCCTTCCTTCGCGGGCTTGAAGTCATAGACGGGCTTCAACTTGCACTTTTTAACATCGGAAAAATCGAGGGTGACAGACTCGCCGTCCTCGAGCTCGAGGGTTACGTTGGTCTCGGTCGCGGCGGCAATCTTGCCGGAGTACTTGCGACGGCCCTCGGTGGCGGTGGAGGAAAGCTCGCAGTCCTCGCCCACAAAGCGGGCAAAGTCACGCGGACGGCGCAGCGGGCGCGCCATACCCGGGCTCGACACCTCGAGCGTATAGCTCGAAGAGATGGGGTCGAGCTCCTCAATCACGTCGCCGACCCACTTGGTGTTGGCCGTGACGTCGTTGAGCGACAGGCTCTGACCCTCGGCACCCTCGATACGCACACGCACGCAGGGGGCCTTGGTGGCACCCACGAGCTCAACGTCGACAATATCGACATCGTGCTGGGGAGCGACGGCCTCGAGCGCGTCGATGATCGCCTGCTCGATCTTGGTCTTGACCATTGCGGCACCTCCATCCATACAAAAAAGAAGCGGGGCCGAAACCCCACTTCTTTCAATTACAACTTCATTTGCAAGCAAACTATACCAATACCTGCGAAAACGTGCAACCATAGCACAAACCCGCAGGTCAGCGTGAGCACAGGTTCTCCACAAGAAATGGATAATTGGATGTAGTCGCAAGTATCCATATCCAAAAAGAGGGACGACCCAGCCGGATCGTCCCTCGTCTATTGTGCATCAACTATATGCGCGAGGTTTACTTAACCACCAGGTTGACCAGCTTGCCGGGCACGCAGATGGCCTTGACGACCGTCTTGCCCTCGAGCCACTTGGCAACAGCGGCCTCGGCGGCAGCCTGCATCTCCTCGTTGGAGGCATCGCGGGCCACATCGATGCGGCCGCGGACCTTACCGAGCACCTGGACGACGATCTGCACCGTGTCCTCGATGGACTCGGCCAGGTCAAACTCGGGCCAGGCGGCGGTGTAGGCGTTGCCCTCGCAGCCGAGTGCCTCGTGCCACAGCTCATCGGCCCAGAACGGGCAGATGGGGGCAAGGACGCTCACGATGTCCTTGGCCACGCCGTAGCACAGTGCCTTGTCGCGCGATGCGCCCTCGGTGGCGTTGAGGTAGGCGCTCGCCGCGTTGACGAGCTCCATGACGGCCGAGATCGCGGTGTTAAACTGGCCGCGATCGAAGTCCTCGGTGCACTTGGCGATGGTGCGGTGACGCTCGCGATAGAGCTTCATCGCGGTCTCGTCGAGCACGGACTTGTCGAAGGCAACGTTGGCATCACCCGACTGGACAAGCTGCCACACGATACGCCAGGCGCGCTTGATAAAGCGGTTGGCACCCTCGACGGCCTTGGGATCCCAGTCAAAGTCCTTCTCGGGCGGGGCGATAAACAGGATCGCCAGACGCATGGTGTCGGCGCCGTAGGGCTCGATAACCGAGCTCGGGGGTACGACGTTGCCCTTGGACTTGGACATGGTGTCGCCGTTCTCGTCCTTGACCATGCCCTGGCACAGCAGGTTGGTAAAGGGCTCGTCCACGCTGAGCAGACCCAGGTCGCGCAGCGCCTTGGTAAAGAAGCGGCTGTAGAGCAGGTGCAAAATGGCGTGCTCGATGCCGCCGATGTAGTTATCGACGGGCATCCAACGGTCTGCCGCCTCGCGGGAGAAGGGCAGCTCGGTGTTGTGCGGGTCGGTATAGCGCAGGTAATACCAGCTGGAGCAGGTGAAGGTGTCCATGGTATCGGTCTCGCGCTTGGCCGGGCGGCCGCAGACCGGGCAGGTGGTCTCGTAGAAGTCCTTGCACTCGGCGAGGGTCTCGCCGGCGCCCAGGTCCAGGTTCTCGGGCAGCGTCACCGGCAGCTGGTCCTCGGGCACGGGCACAATGCCGCAGTGCTCGCAATGGATGGCCGGGATGGGGTTGCCCCAATAGCGCTGACGGCTGATGAGCCAGTCGCGCAGGCGGAACTCGACCTTACGACGACCGCAGCCCATGGCCTCGAGGTCGGCCACGATGGCAGCCTCGCCCTCGGAGTGCTTACCGCCGCGCATGCCGGTGTACTTGCCGGACTGGACGAGCGTGCCCTCGGCAGCGTGGGCGCAATCCCAGTCGACGGTCTCGGCATGGAAGGTATCGATGGTCTCGCCACTGGCCTCGACGGCAGCGCGGTCGTCATCGTCCAGGATGATCGGGACGATCGGGAGGTCGTACTTGCGGGCAAACTCAAAGTCGCGCTGGTCACCGCAGGGAACGGCCATGACGGCGCCGGTGCCGTAATCGGCAACGACATAGTCGGCAACCCACACGGGAACCTTCTCGCCGTTGACGGGGTTAACCACGTAGCGGCCCGTAAAAGCACCGTGCTTCTCGAGGGTGCCCTGGGCACGCTCGACGGCAGAGATATGCTTGGAGTCCTCGACGATCTTGGTCACGGCCTCCTCGTACTCCGTGCCCTCGACGAGCTCGTGCAGACGAGCGTACTCGGGAGCCAGGACAAAGAAGGAGACGCCAAAGAGCGTGTCGGCACGTGTGGTGAAGACGGTGATCTTGCCCTCGTCGCCCTCGATGGGATCGCCGTTGGCATCACACAGGGTAAAGTCGACCTCGGCGCCCTCGGAGCGGCCGATCCAGTTGGCCTGCATCTGCTTAACGCGCTCGGGCCAGCCGGGGAGCTTCTCCAGATCGTCGAGCAGCTCCTGGGAGTACTCGGTAATCTTGTAGTACCACTGCTCAAGGTCGCGCTTCTCGGGCTCGGTGCCGCAGCGCCAGCACTTGCCCTCGGTAACCTGCTCGTTGGCCAGAACGGTCTTGCAGTTGGGGCACCAGTTGACCGGGTTCTTCTTGCGGTAGACCAGGCCCTTTTCCCACATCTTCTCAAAGATCCACTGGCCCCAGCGGTAGTAGTCGGGGCTGCAGGTCTTGACCATGCGATCCAGATCGTAGGAGAAGCCCATGCGCTTCATCGTGGCGAGCGCCTGGTCCATGTTCTTATACGTCCAGGCGGCAGCCTGCGTGTTGTGCTTGATGGCGGCGTTCTCGGCGGGCAGGCCAAAGGCGTCAAAGCCAATGGGATGAAGCACGTCAAAGCCGCGCATGCGGGCCTGACGGGCCATGGCATCGCCGATGGTATAGTTGCGCGCGTGGCCCATGTGCAGGTCGCCCGAAGGATACGGGAACATCTCGAGCACGTACTTCTTGGGCTTGCTGGCGTCGGTGTCGACGGCAAAGAGGTTGGAGTCCTCCCAGGCCTTCATCCACTTGGACTCAATGGCCTGCGCGTCGTAGGCAGGGATCTCGTCCTTATGATCTGTGCAATCGCACATATCAGCTCCTTTAATCTTAGCTGGGGTCGGTCGGCTTGGCTTTATTCGCTACTGCGGACAGTCCTGCGCAAGACGAAGAGCACATTAAGTGCTCTTCTTTGCGTGCGGAACTTGTAGCGAACAAAGCCAAGCCGACCGACCCTAAGGTTAACTTGACTGATGATAGCAAATACGACAAGCGAGATGCCTGCGACTTGCAGGCATCTCGCTTTATCTTAATAACGAGGTTGGAACTCAACCTTTATGTGCGGCTCTTATCCTATCGATAAGACACAGACTGCTGCGAATCCTTGACGACTACGTCGTGGGCGCCGCCTTCGACGATCGAGGTCGAGCTCACCAGGGTCAGGCGTGCCTTTTCCTGGAGCTCGGGGATCGAGAGGGCACCGCAGTTGCACATCGTGGACTTGATCTTGTAGAGCGTGCCGCCCACGCCGTCCTTAAGGGAGCCGGCGTAGGGAACGTAGGAGTCGACGCCCTCGACAAAGCTGAGCTTCGCGGCGCCGCCCAGGTCGTAGCGCTGCCAGTTGCGGGCACGCGCAGAACCCTCGCCCCAGTACTCCTTCATGTACTGACCGTTGACGTTGACGCGCTCGGTCGGGCTCTCGTCAAAGCGGGCGAAGTAACGGCCCAGCATCATAAAGTCGGCACCCATGGCAAGGGCGAGCGTCATGTGGTAGTCGTAGACGATACCGCCGTCGGAGCACACGGGCACGTAGACGCCGGTCTCCTCGTAGTACTCGTCGCGAGCGCGGCAGACGTCGATCAGCGCGGTGGCCTGGCCACGGCCGATACCCTTGGTCTCGCGGGTAATGCAGATGGAACCGCCGCCGATACCCACCTTGATAAAGTCGGCACCGCAGTCGGCCAAAAAGCGGAAGCCCTCGGCGTCAACGACGTTGCCGGCACCGACCTTGACGTCCTCGCCGTAGTTGGCGCGAATCCACTCGATGGTGCGCTTCTGCCACTCGCTGAAGCCCTCGGAAGAGTCGATGCACAGGACATCGGCACCGGCCTCGATGAGCAGCGGCACGCGCTCGGCATAGTCGCGAGTGTTGATGCCGGCGCCGACCATGTAGCGCTTGTCGCCGTCGAGCAGCTCGTTGGGGTTGGTCTTGTGGCTGTCGTAGTCCTTGCGGAAGACGATGCCCATGAGGTGATCGTTGTCGTCGACGATGGGCAGGGCGTTGAGCTTGTTGTCCCAGATGACGTCGTTGGCAACCTTGAGGCTGATGTTCTTGTCGCCCACGATGAGCTGCTCACGCGGGGTCATGAACTCGGAGACCTTCTTTTGGTGGTCATCGCGGCTGGGGCGATAGTCACGGCTGGTGACGATACCCAGGAGTTTGCCCTTGGGAGTGCCGTCGTCGGTGACCGGCATGGTGGAGTGACCGGTCTTCTCCTTGAGCTCGATGACCTGCTCCATGGTCATGTCGGGGGTCAGCGTGGAATCGGACTGGACAAAGCCGGCCTTGTGATCCTTGACGGCCTTGACCATGGCGGCCTCGGACTCGGGGGTCTGGGAACCGTAAATGAAGGACAGGCCACCCTCGGTAGCAAGC
The DNA here is from genome assembly GCF_052116285.1 of Collinsella sp. Sow4_E3. Classification (NCBI taxonomy): domain Bacteria; kingdom Bacillati; phylum Actinomycetota; class Coriobacteriia; order Coriobacteriales; family Coriobacteriaceae; genus Collinsella; species Collinsella sp. Sow4_E3. The sequence goes on along the minus strand of NZ_JBQKLJ010000004.1, from coordinate 18,774 downwards.
GCGACACCCATGTCGACGCCCGAGACGGACTGCATGATGGCGGAAACCATGGGGATGTTCAGGGTGATTGCCGGCTTCTCGCCGCGCTTAAAGCGGGTTAGCGGCGTCTTAAGAGAGACGTTGTTGGGGATGCACTGCGAGGACGAATAACCAGGGACCAGCAGATACTCCGAAAACGTGTGGGACTCAACGGGAAAGAACGTAGCCATGTTTCTCCTTTTTCCATGCGACCGGTCGGCTGCAGGCCTCGTAGGACCCAGCCCAACCTTGGGCGCCCAATACTGGGCAAGTATCTTAACGCACTTTGACTGCTACAATGCATGATTTAAGAAGAGCACACGAGGGTTTAACGCAGGCTTTGCGTTTGCCCAGCAGACACTTTAGCGGAGAGACGTGGAGCGCATGGAGTACAAGACGACGGCAAAACTGGTCATTCAGTCGTGCGACAAAGATCTGCCGGGCGTGTTCGGCCACGGCTGCGTCTTGCTGCTGCAGGGTATCGCCCGCGAACACTCGATCAACCGTGCCGCCAAGAGCATGGGCATGGCCTATTCCAAGGCATGGCGCATTGTGAACGAGGCCGAGGGGCAGCTGGGGTGCAAGCTCATCGAGCGCGACGGCGCCCGCGGGAGCTCGCTCACCCCCGCCGGCGAGCGAGCTATAGCGGCCTACGAGGAGCTGCAGGCCGACATAAACCAGGTCATAGCCGCAAGGGCCAACGACCTGATCGACACCATCAAAGAGTAGCTAATTTGGGACGGGGCTTTTTTAGCTACCCATCCAGAGCATTCTTAACTCATAGCCAAAAATTGACATTGGGTAGCTAAAAAAGCCCCGTCCCAAATTAGCTACTGTCGGAGGGCGTTATCGAGGGCGGCGGCTACCGTCAGGGGATCGTCGGTGCCGGCGAAGAGGCGGATGGTGTCCCCCTGCTTGCCACGTGGGGCCGAAAGACGCGTCGTTGCACCGCCGGCGAACGATGTGCGAAACTCCCCCGGCAAAGCGTCGAACAACTCTCCCGCGCTACGCTCGATAAGGTCAAACTCAACTGCCGGGCCAAAGCCATGCTCGAGGATTCCCGTTGCAACCGCATGGTCAGGATGCGAGCTCAGCCCGGGATAGCGCACGTTGCGCACCATCTCGTTCGCGGCCAGATACTCGGCCAGCGCACGGGCGCGGTCGAAATGCGCCTGCATGCGAGCGTTAAGCGAGGAAAGCCCGCGCTCCAGCACGTCGGCCTCCTCAGCAGAAAGATCGAGCGCCGACGCACCGCAGCCCGCAAACAACGCATGCGCGCACTCAGCCGCGGCATCCACACGATGGCGCTTGAGCTGCGATCGCGCCACCGAAGCGGCAACGAGCTTACGCGGGGCCTTACCGGCACACACGCGGTCGAGTGCCTCGAGCGACAGCACGGCGCCCAAGCTCAGCGGATTGCAGCCAAAAGCCGACGCCACCGTGTTATCCACCACGAGCAGCGCATGGACCTCGCGAGCCGCCCGACCCAGAGCGCGCAAATCGGGCACACGAAGGCCATGCCCGCCGATGGAGTTGACGAACCACCACAGGTGCGGCCCCTCGGCATCAAGCGAAGCATCAAAGCCCTCGGACGCAGCAGCAAACGCCTCGGCGGACGGCGAGCCCACCAGCACGACATCGCAGCCCTCAAAGCCGCAAGCAAACGCTTCGGCAAAGTCATCCGCAAAGGCCACCAGGCGATCGCCGGGGCGCACAATCCCCAGAAGCGAAAGCGCCGCCGGCACATGCGAGGCTGCAACCAGTCGCGCCTCGCGCGCGCCAGCCCTTGCAGCCCAGGCCTCTTCTAGCTGTTGTGCGTCCACGTGACACCGTCCCTTCAAAACAAAAGCCCACGATGCGGATGTTTCCCCAATCTACTCGATAGGGTTCTAGCCGTGGTATTCGCCGTTGTATTGGATGAGCGTTAGGTCCTCCACGCCATCGAGGGCACGGATGGCGTCTGCATAGGGCATATCCACACCGTCAGAGAACACCTCGACGGCCATCTCCACCTTGTCGCCGCGCATAGTCTTGGACTTAACGGTGAACTTGGTGCGCCCAAACGCGCGCACGATATCGTCGCCAGCGGTCTGGCCCGTGTAGTGAATGACCATCATGTACACGCGCGACTTGTCCTGGCGGCTCGCAAAGCCGGCGATCATCAGCATGATCACTGCTGCCGTGAGCCCCACGAGTGCATACATGCCGGCTCCCGCCGTAATGCCCGTGGTAATGGACCAAAACAGATACAGCAGGTCGAGCGGGTCCTTGACCGCCGTACGGTAGCGGACGATGGACAGAGCACCGACCATACCGAGCGAGATGACCACGTTTGTCGAGATCGCGAGCGTGACCATGCAGGTGAGCACGCACATGCCCACGAGCGTCACGGCAAAGCTACGCGAATACACCACGCCGGTAAAAAAGCGCTTGTACACGTAATAGATCAGGATTCCCATGGCGAGCGCCACGAGCAGCGACAGGCCGATCTTGGCAGGGTCGACCTGACCAAACGCCTCCAAGACGGAGTTCTTAAAAAAGTCCCTGGTGCTCATGGTCTAAATATCCCCTCGGTTCTCAAAATCCGATTCCCAGTAGTCAAAACCGCGCAGGTAGGCGGTCTTTTCGTAACACAGGCAGTACTTGGAGACCGCCGTAAGCTCGGCCGCGCCCGGCGGCACCATATCGCGCACCAGCTGCGGACAAAACTCGGTAAACTTGACCTCCATCACCAGCTTGCCGGGCTCCAGCACGGGCAGCGCGGGCAAGGTCGCGTCAAAGATGTCAAAGCTACCCACCGCGGCACGCACGTTCATGTCAAACGTAATGCGCACGGTGCCCTCATCCATCACCCACGGCTCGCGCTCGTAGTCCACGATGGTCCGCGGGCGCATCATGTTGCAGATACACTCGATGTAGAACTCGCGGCAGAGTTGGTGCGGGCTCCTCAGCAAAAAGCCGTAGTCGCCAGCCAGGATCTGCTCAAACTCGCCGCGCGTGAGCGGCGCGTCCTCCTTGTAGATCCAACTGCCGTACTTCTTTTTGCGCTCGAGCTTAATCACCCTGTCGCTGCCGTTATAGATGCGCACGCGATACTTTTTGCGCATGAGAATACCGGCGTCTTTTTCCTCGTAGGCCGAGTTGCAGTAGTCGTCAAAGTACAGGCTGCGAATGGTGTAACCACCCGAGCGCGCATGCTTGTCCAGTTTAAAAACCGGCGCCATGCGACAGGCAAGCGCGGCGTGCTCGCCCTCGTTAATGAGATATTTGAGCTCGTGGCGATAACGCTCCTGCGTGGCACGCGCAGGCGGGGCCGCCAGGCGCTCAAGCAACGCGCTAGCCCTCCTCATACGTGTCCTCCACGACCTTACCGCCGTCTTGCACGTAAAAGCACTTCATGCCGTACTGCTTGCCATCGTCGGTCACATAGCAGTCAAACGCATCTTGCGTATAGCCGTCGGAGTTGGTGGCACGCACGCGCACAAAGTACTGACCGGTATCGGGCGCATCGCACGTTACCTCCGGCAGCAGCACGTCCTCGGCCTTAAAAAGCACGTCATTGATGGCGTAGTCGCGCGCAAGCTCCACGGTATAGCGAATATCGCGCGCCTCAAAGTCGTACGCGGCATCCCAGTTCACACGCAACTTGCCGTTTTCAATCTGCGGCACGCCAATGTAGAACGGCATGGGCTTTTTATAGCTTTCGCAATAGCTCTTGTAGTTCTCCTCGATCTCGGAGGGAATCGCCGCGGCGATCTGCTCGTATTGGTCCTTGGTGACAGGCAGATTGTCGATATCGGGCGAGGCAAAGACCAGGGATTCGGTAACCTCACGGTAGTGCTTGATCATCCTGGCCAGACGTTCCTCGGTCAAATACGAGCGCAAGTCCTTGACGGCACGGTCGAGTTCGCTGCGGAACGACTTACTGCGCAACGCGCGGTTAAACAGCACGTTGCCCCAGTAGTTGCTCACGCCGCGCTCCCAGTTCACAAAGTCCGAGAACCCCTTCAGGCTCAGCTCAAGCTTACGCAGCATGCTGTCGTTATCCCAAGCCAAAAAGTACCAGGTATTTGAGTTGAGCGGGCTGTACAGATAGCAGTTACGGCTCTGCGTATCGCAGTTGCCCGTCAGGATCTGAAACGCCAGCCAATAGACCAGATTCTCGGTATCAAAGTAGGTCGCAAGCACGTCCTCGATCTTTTGAGTGTCATCGTTGAGCGCATCGAGCATCTCGATGAGCTTGGTGTGGTCCGAGTCGCCCTTAATCTCGAGCATGCTCTCAAAAGCCGCCTGGTTGTAATCGGGATCGTCGGCAAGCTTAATGATGTCCTCATAGCGACGGAACTCAAAGAAGTTCAACTTGTACAGGTGTCCATTCTTATCTAGGCCATGTGCCTTAAGCGCCGTCTTATTAAGCTGCTCTACCTGTGTAAACAGGCCGTAGTCCTCAAAGGTGTCGTTGGACTTTTCGGTCTGGTCGCACACCCACAGGTGCACAAACTGCGTGCGCAGGCCCATCATCTGGGGAATGCCACGGATCAGATCGTAGGCCATCTTGTTACGGAAGCGCAAGCCCTCGCCCATGTGCTTGTTAAGCGCAATCGCGCGCTGCTGGCGCCAGGTACCCTTGCCCTTTTTGAGCTCCACCTTGTAATTTTTCTGAGCATAACGGCTCGACGTCTGACCGCGCACTTGCACGGTAGCATTGGGCGCTTCCTCGCCATAGCCAACCTCGCCGGCAACTGGGCCGTCTTCGTCGCCCGCCTGCAAAAGGCCCATAACCTGATAGCGCGCCGCACCCATGTCGGCATAGTCGTACACCGAGTACGTGTTGATCTCGGCCCAGCTGTGGTCGGTGTTCTCGGAGCTGTTGCCGCGCGAGACCGTCAGGTACATGGTCACAATGCCCGAGTCGTCGTAGACCTCGTACAGTTCGTCCTTATCGCGCAGGTGCTTGGACTGGCCGGAGGCCTCGGCCTTGTTAATCTTGCCCTGCTTTTTGACCTTTTTGGTCGAGGAGTCTTCCTGCACCGAGCAGCCCGAAAGCAACAGCGCACCGGCAGCCGCTTCAATCAGGCGACGGCGAGACATCATCCTATCGGTCATCAGAACCTCCCCAAAGGTTGCGATACACACGGACCACCGTGCGTTCAAAAGCGCCGTGCGGCTCGCCCTTATGGCGGGCTTCCTCATAGCGCCGCTCGGCACGGTCGAGCCAGCGGCCCAGCTGTGTAAAGCGACCCGTCTTGTCGGTCGCCACCATGGGCTGTTGACTCAGAATACGATACGGCAAGTTGGCAGTATAGGTATCGAGCCGCATCAGCGCCACGATAAAAAACACCGCCGCACCCAACAAAAAGCCAAAGCCGTAAAACTGCTGCGGCAAGAGCAGCGACACGGCAGTCGCCAGCCCCGCCACACCGGCAAACAGGCCCGAGGCCAGCACGGCCCCCTTGTAGTCGGTAAAGTACAGCAAGATGAGCATCACCGTATTGCCCACGGCATACAGGCCATAGCCCACGCATAGCGTGCGAAAATACCCGTGCATAAGACTGTTAAAGCCCAGCGGCAGGGCCGAGAGCACCGTGGTCTCGAGCGAGATGACCGCCGCCGTCACAAACAGCTGCTTGAGCGCGCAAAAGCGCAGTTCGCTGTTGAGCGTGGAGAGCATCTCCTCCTCGGCCACCACAATATCGCCCACCACGCCACCGTCGTTGAACAGGCTGTAGTAGTCGCGGTAGCGCGGATAAAAGTTGACCTCGACCGAGACCACAAAGTTGACGGTCGTGACCAGGACCGTCAAAAACGCGATGAGCGCCGGTACATCGTGGTAGGGCGCGCCATAAAACAAGCCCTTGACCTGCACGCCAATGGGGCCGGCCCAAATAATTACCAGGTGCGCAAAGAGCCCCAGGTTGGTAAACAGGCCCGTGAGCGCCAGCGGCATAAACTGATCGAGCCAGCGCAAAAAGAGCCAGGGGCTGCGGTCGCTCTGCGGAAAATACCGGTACAGCAGCACCACGTCCCAGGCGAGCATGACGCCGTAGCCCAGGGCGATTGACGCCAGTAGGCCCTCGACCGGCGGCAGCCCCAAAGCCAGCGCGGCCAGGGCGCACAGGCACGCCACGCCAATGGCAGCCACAAAGCTGCACAGAATGCAACGGTAGTCCTTAATAGCGGTGAGGTAGTTCATGCCGTTCCAGTTGACGATCATAATGTTGAACAGCCACAGGCACAGCAGCCCCTGCAGCAGTGTGGCGCCCGAAAACAGCAAAAAGACGCCGTAGAGCGCCGTGCCCGTAACCAGCATGATGGCGTTGGAACCCCAAAACGAGGGCAAGACCTCTTCTTCGCGCTCGGCAAAGAGCATGTCCGCCAAAAAGCGCGTGACCGGCATGGAGAAAAAGCTTGTAAGCGTGAGCGACGCCAGCAGCGTATAGGTCACCATGCACACCAGCAGATCCTGGTTGGCGCGGCCCACACCCCACAGACCGCACAGCACCAAGATGCCCACCTGGAGCAGCACGCCCAGCAGCATGGGGCCCGTGCACACAATGCCGGCGTAGCCATAGGCGCGCATCGTGGCAAACAGACCCTTGCGCCTAAACAGGCGTTTGAGCTCAAAACCGATTCCGGCCACCGGCTACTCCCCCTCTCTGGGCAAATCATACGCACGCGCCGTCTCGTCGTACAGCGCGCGATAGTTGGCGAGCATCTGCTCGTGCAAAAAGTACGTGGCAACGCGACGCTGGCCGCGCTCCCCCATCTCGATACGGCGGGCACGGCTTGCGCACATGCGCTCCATGGCATCGGCCAAGCCCTTGCGATACATAGGCGGCGTCACAAATCCCGCCACGCCAAAGTCGTCGCCCGGGGCGCCTTCGAGCAGCTCACGGCAGCAGCCCACCTCGGTCGTCACGCAGGGACGACGCGCGGCAAGCGACTCCAGCACGCTGAGCGGCTGGCCCTCGGAGATGCTCGTCAAAATGGTAAAGTCCAGCTTTTCCATGTACTCGACCACGTTGACGCGGCCGGTAAAGATCAGGTCGCGCACGCCCAGGGTATCGACCAGCGCATGGCACTCGGCGCCGTACTCCTCGTCGTCCACGCCGCCCATGATATGCAGGCGCACCTTAGGGACGCGCTCGTGCAGCTCAAAGAAGGCATAGATCATGGTCTTGACGTCCTTAATGGGCGCCAGGCGCACCACCGCGCCAATGTCCACCCAGCCGTCATCGGGCTTTAAGGGAATGCCCTTAAAGCGGTCGAACTGGATGCCGTTGGGTATGACCAGGCATTTATCCGCGTCGCAGCCCATATCGATCTGCGTCTTGCGTGCATTGTGAAACAGGCTCGTCACGCGGAAGGCGCGGCGGTAGATCTCCTCCGAAAGCAGGTAGAAATAGCGAATCCAGCGGTCCTTAAACGACGGCACCACCCAATCGGCGCGAATGATCTCCTCCTCGCGCTCGCGGGTATAGATACCGTGCTCGGTGAGCAGCACCGGTGCATGGGAAACGCTAGAGCCCAGGCAAGCGAGCAGGCCGCCGTAGCCGGTCGAGATGGCGTGGTACACATCGGCCACCGGCACCTCACTGCCCAGCAGGTAGAGCACGGGCAGCAGCATAGAGCGCATGGTGTGGAATGCATCGGCAAAGGGCGTGTAGGGGTACTCTGTCAGACACACGTCGCGGAAAATATCCATAAACGTGCGGCTCTGCAAAAACGAGAGTGGATGCACGCGGCGACGCTGGAAGATATCGAACAGCACGTCCCAATCCGGATTGGAAAGCGACACCAGGCGGCGCAGCGCCTCGCGCTCGCGGTCGTTAAAGTCCACCTCTTCCTGCTCGCCCGAAAGATGCAGAGCGTCGTCCAGAAACACCTCGTGTACCTCGACCACGTTGCCGGGCAGCTCGTAGACAAACTTGCCGCGGTCGGCCGCATGCGCGCCAATCACCCATAGCACAAACTCGTGCTCGGGCATAGCGGTAATGTAGCCGTGCATCCAGCTAGATACGCCGCCGTACACATAGGGGTAGCAGCCCTCGAGCACCAAACAGATTCTCATTGACCGCTACCCTCCTTGCGCGCAATGGTCACCGTCTTGTCCGTGGCTTTGACCAGGTACAGGTCGCCCGTCAGATGCGTAATCTCGCCACCCGTGACTGAACCCGGCTCACCGTTGTTGGCGCGGAACATGAGCCACGCCTCGTCGTGGAAATTGCCCAGACTAAGCGTCCAGGCATCCGCGCTGGTATCCACATCCACCGTCACCGACGAAAAGCGCTGAATGGCGCCCGAGCACTCCGATGCCGTCTGGTGGCGCAGGTCGGGTGCGGACGTGGTCAACCAGTCCAGGTAGTCAGTTAGGCCGCCCTTATAGACCTTCCAGCCCTCCTTGGCGCCGCGATCGGGATCGAGCATATCGTCCGGGTTAATAAAGTGCGTGCTCACATAGTGCATGTTGAGCTCGGACACGGCGGCCAGACGCATGTAGGTATCGTCGACCATGCCGCCCGAGACTATACGAGGCTGCTCCACGATGCCATCGCTCGACACACCAAACTCCTGCACGTACGGAAGGTCGGTGCCGTCCTCAAAATAAGTACTGGCGATGGTCTTAATGCGCGGAACATCGGTGCCGATAAGCTTGCGCGCACGGGCCGAAAGGATATTTGACGGCGGCACGTAGACCGATCCCTGCGCGTTGGGCAGCACCTCGTCCTGAAAGGCGATAAGCTCATTAAGCGATGCAACAAGCGTCTCCTTGTTCTTCCACGTCTTGTAGTCGTACAGCGTGCCATAGTCGGTATCCCAGAGCGCCAGCGGCTGATGGTTGTAGCCGCAAAAGCCCAGCTCTCCGCCCATTTGCAGCAGCATGCCGCCAAAATAGCGGAACTGTGCTGTATCCGCCTGACGCACGGGCTCGGTCTGGTTGACAGCGGCCTCGTAGTTCTCGATCATCGCGCCCGTGTAGCGAATGTCGTATTTTTGCGCGAGCTTTTGCAGATCGGGCCACCAGACCTTGGCATAAAAGTCGGCGACGGAAAGCCCGTAGTCGCGTTTAATATAGGAGCTGTCGCCCGAAGGCACGGGGCTGGGAAAGTCGTCCAGGTAGAACACGGCGCCATTGATGACCGGATATGCCGTGGCATCGCCCAAAAGGCTGATTGCCGCAGCGTAAAAGCCACGCATGACCTTGCTGTAAATGCCAAAGTTGCACACCACGGTATGTCCGCTGCCGCAATCGCTCGACCAAACAAGGGGCGTACCCGTATCGCCGGTTTTGGCCCACACGTGCGCCGTCTCGCGCAGCGAAACCAGCAGTGACGATTTAAAGGGGTCCGATAACTCGTAGCGCTGGCCACCACCGATCATAAAGTCCTTGCTCGGGACGATACTTTCTGCCGTGGTGTACTCATATCCAACGGTATCGATGCCAAACTTGGGTGCAACGGCTTGCATATAGCCGGAGTTCTCCGGCGTCATACCCAGCATGAGCGAGCCGCCGGCATTCACCCAGCTCATCAGGTCGGTGAGGTGCGTGCCCAGCGCATCGAGGGATGGCATAAGCACAATCACGCGGTCAAACGACGTGAGTGAGGGAATCGCATCCGCGCCGTCCAGGGCAAGGTCCACGTCGCGGTGCGCGATCTTCATGTCGAGCAGAATCTGGTCGAACTGCTCCTTTACGTCCTCGACGCCCGTCTGATCGGAATCGGTAATGACCAGGCACGTGGGCTTTTGACCAAATATTGCCGAGGAGGCCGGCACCGCATCGTTGGCGGCAAGCATCCCCAGCTTATGCTGGCCCGCACTGTACTGCACGCCGGCACGCTCCACCAGCAGCACGGCGGCCATGGCAATAAAGACCGCCCACACCACGAGCAGGCCCATCCAGCGAAAATGGCCCGCACGGTCGCGGATATGCTGCACCACGCTCATCGGGCCTCCTCCCCGTCGCGCCAAAAAGCCAGCTCCTCGCGGTTGGCGGCGCTCAAGTACACATGCTGTTTGTCGATCGCATCGATCACGCGGTGGACCTCGTCACCGTCGCGGCGCATCACGGCCAGGCGCAGGCAAAGCATCCAAACCTCCTGCTCCTCGGGCGCGTCGAGCACGAGCTGGTCGGTCACGGCCTGCGCCTCGTCGATCTGGTCGACATCGGCCAGCGCCGCGGCATACCGAATACGCAGCTCAAAGGTGTCCTCGCGCTCGCAGCGGCGCGCAAGCAGACGTGCGTACTGTTGACGCTGAATCCGAGCCACGCGCCCCTCAGCCAAACCCGAGTCTAAATACTCACCAAGAAAATCGCAGTATTCGTTGAGGTTTTGCGCGCTCGGGTCGGTCTTAAAGGCGCGCTCCAGCTGCTGCAGTTTAAGGTCGGACTCCTTGGAGATCTGCGCCACCGCCGTCGCGGCATAGTGCGCCACTTCAACGTCGTCGTTCAGCTTAGCCGCCTGCAGCTGCGCCAGATACGCATCGGGCTCCTCGGTAAGCATGGAGAGCATGAGGCGGCGCCGGTCTGCCGGGTCGTTGACGATGAGCGCCTCCTCGAGCGGGATCACGCCCGCATCGGCTTCACGGTCGTGCACCAAGATGCTGCGATGCAGCTCGTCGTTAATGCGCAGCGACTCTAGCGTGGCGTCCTTAAGGTCCGTGCCAAACACGGCGCTACGCGTGATAAGCAGCACCACCAGCAGCGGTCCCCACAACGGCACGAGTACCATCACGGCCAGCATATGCCCGCGCACCGGCAGCAGGCCCAACTTCATAAGCGTCCACAACACCAGGCAAACCAGCGCATGAATCAGCAGCAAGACGGCAGCAACGACAAGCGAGATCAAGCGACATCCCCCTCACCGTCACCGGTGTCAGCGATGTGCTGCAGAAGCGCCACGATGTCCTCGCCGTCGACGGGCTCCACCGCAATCCGCTTCGCGCTCAGGCGCTCGCGGATAATGGGGAGGTCGCACGCCTTTGCCTGGCGCATAAGCAGGTAAAGCACGTCACCGTCGACCAGGCCCGCCGCATCGCTCTCGCGGATTGCCGACCCAATTGCGCCCACCAGCTCGCCGACAGGCTCCATGCCCGGCACCACGCGCAGGAGCAAAAAGCTGCCCATCTTGCCATCCGACAGCGCCTGCTCGGCCGCGAGCTCTTGACCAAAGGCCGCCTGCTTGAGCACGCACGTGCCATCGACGCAGCGTTTATCCTGCGCCACCGCCTCATAGTCAAAGGCACGGCCCAGCGCGCTTTCGACCAGGCCGCACAAGATGCGGAACAGGTTTTGGTAATAGAGCGTCATTTGGTTCTCGGCCGCACGACGCACAAAAATCAACACGGCGGGCGCCCCGTCACGCTCGATCGTATATCCAAACATGGGAAGCCCCGGCGTCAGCTCGCGATTGACCCACAGGTTCGAACGACCCCCGCCGCCCAAAAGGGGTGCAAGTTGCTCAAGCGTGAGCGAGCGCATGGCGTCTTCGGCAATCACGGGACTCGCCGCCACCAGACGTGCAAACGCCCCGCCCGAAACGTGGTAGATCGTCACCGAATTGTTTTCGAGAATCTCACCCATGAGCTCACAGCACTTGCGGTAGATGTCGCGCGGGTTGAGCACGTCGAGCTCTTGCGTCACGGCAAAGATCTTGCCAAAGCTATCGTGACGCCCCACAATCTGGCGCTTGTAGGTGCGCTTGTCCTCGATAGCATCGTGATAGAGCTGCGTGAGGAACGTATTGCGATTACGCACGAGCTCGTTTTGGTCGCGCTCCACCTTAATGGCCTCGTTGTTGCGCAGCTGCACGTAGCCGCATACGGCACCCACCACAAAGTACGCGATAAACGGCAGCCAGTTGGACGGCTCGTAAAAGAGGCCCTGGAAGGTATAGCCATACTGGGTAAAGTAGCTCACAGCCAAACCCACCGATGCCAGCAGCGCCGCAGCCAGACCAAAGTCCAAGCCATACAGCGTGCCGATGAGCACGACGTAGAGCAGGCGATAATCGAGCACGTTGAGCTGGGCAGATTGCGAGAACAAATACTCCAGCACCTCGAACAGGACCCAGGCGACGCCCGTCTCCAGGCATTTAATAGGCAGCGTGTGCATCTGGATGCGGTCGATAGCGGAGCGCAAGGGGTTGACCTTCCCTGCGCGGCCCGCATCCCAGCGAGCATGAATGGTCGAAAGATCACGAAACGGGTCGTAGCGCTGAAACCAGCCATAGCGAACGCGAACGATGTCGCTGACGGACAGGGCATAGCCGGCAGAATCGCCATAGGCAACTGAGAGCCCTGGGAACAGCGCCTTGAGGGCCTCGCCCACCTCACCTGACGTGTGATGAAAGGTATCGGCAACGTCGAGCGTCTCAAAGGAGGCATCCCAGCTGTCAAAGATGCGATGCACCAGCACCGCGAGCTCCTCGGCACACAGCAGCGGAAACGGCGCGTCCTCCGCGCCCTGCAAAGCGACCGATCCGGTTGAGCACGCGTCGAACAGCGGCACCAAAAACGGATCATCCAGCGCGGCAGACGCGGTATACAGGAACGGCACGCGCAGGATCTTGGTTTGAACGCCCTCGCAAGCAGCGTAGTAGCGGCACAGGTCGTTGGCTGCGCGCGCGATAATGCCCTTGCCCGTTCGCCCCATGGTATCGGCGGCACCCGCGGCACCCACGGGCCCCGCTACATACAGCAGCTGGACCCGGCGACCCGCGCACGCACGAAAGACCGAGCGCAGCAGCTCGATATCGCCCACGATATCGGTATGCGGGGTAAGGTAATTGGATAGGTAGACCACCCGGTCGAACTCGTAGGCCTGCTCCAAGTGCTGGATGAGCTCATTCCACGAGGCATGGGGCGACGATTCATCGCGGCGCGCTTCCGCGGCAGCGACGACCTTAACATGGTCCCCGGGGAACGCCTTGGCACAAAAGTCATCGTCAACATATGCGGTGTTGCCAACAACCAGCACCTCCATGGCGCACCCCTCCCCTTAATTCCATATTTGCCATAGTCAAACATGCGTATTGTACGCCGTCAACGCGAGCCGGGACGCCTTTAAGGCAGTTTTAAGAACATCTTCAGAGGATGTGGGGGCGACGAGGGTGCTGAATGAGCGCCCAATCGGGGGTGCGGTGAAAAACCGAGATCTGCCGACCAGACCCGGTTTTAGGCAGCAGCGGCCTGCGGTTTTGTTGCCTAAAATCGGGCTATGCTCGGCGAGTTTCGATTTTTCTCCGCACTTCTCCTACGCACAGGATTTGCAATAGCGCATCACAATCCGCCAATCGCCCTAACCGGAAAGCCAATCCACAGACTCGACTAGCCAACCAGATACGGCCCGATTACATCGAATATTTCGCCCACCTTGGTTGCAGGGTTTTGCGAAGATGGCTTAACGTTACCCAGCCCCCTATGGTATGTGACGAGGCGCCCAGCACGCTGCAACGCCTCGCCTCGTTTGCCGTCCACCACGTCGAACAGCCCTGCCAAGTTCTTGCGGTACTCTATGCCCAGGTCTTTAGACATCGCTTGAGCGAGGCTACGCTGGCACTCTGCGGCCGACATGGGGGCGGTTGTATAACGAAAGTGCAGAAGCGGCCACAGCTCGAAGCAGGGGTTCGACCACAACGCGTGGAAGGTCCTCGAACCATCGGAGAGCTCGTTGCACTTGCACTCCATCGCATCAAAGTCGGACGCAGGGAAGTCATCCTTGTCATACACAAGCCACACGTGGTCGAACGTCTCGGGGGCATAGCGGCAGTGTTCGACAGCGAAGTCAAGCAGGTCGAGCGTGTGTTTGCCCGTTCCCTTAACGATAACGGCAACCTAGCGTTCGTTTGCCGCGCACAAAGCAGCACGCACGCCCTCGAAGTAGCGAGGCTCAGTCTCCTTGCCCTCGGTCACCACGAGGTGGCGCGTCATCTGCACCATGCGCGGGCGAACCTCGCGTTTGCCACTACGCCAGACCTTCGACTTCTTCGCCGCCATGTTAATCCCACTCCTCGATGCGGGTGAGATACGGGTCGGCACCGTAACGACCAGACAGGTACTGCTTATCGAAAGCAGCGTTCTTGCTAACCAAGTTGCCATTAGCCTCGTGGATGTCGGCGAGCGACCACAGTTGGCTCGCCTCCCCCTCGCCGCGTGCGGCAAACCATATCTCGTCGCGGCGGAACACGTCGTTTCGCATTGTGGATACGTCCTGGGACGAGAAGATGAGCTGCGCGCCGCTCTTGTTGACCTCAGGATCCTTAAACAGCAGAATCACATAGCGAAGAAGCTTCGGGTGCAGTTTGGCGTCAAGTTCGTCGACCACAACGGTAGCACCGCGCTCCAGCGCAGTCATCAGATATGCAGCTAGCCCCATGAGCTTCTGTGTGCCGGCTGACTCCTCAGAAAGGCGCAGCTCATAGCCCTTGCCGTCCACCTCGTGCCTCACAAAGACGCGCTGGCCGCGCCATTCCGGGGCCTTCTCCACCCTAAAGCCATCGATGCGTACGTCGACGGCGCGCAGAAAACGCGCGACCTCGGGCGACTCCGCCTCGTCTAGCAATTGCTCGAGCATCCGCTCCAGGTAAGAGCTGTTGTAGTTCAGGAACACGCCATCAAGAAACCAGCTGGCAGCCTCCTTGATCACCGGCGCGTCAAAGTTGATACAGAGGAACGACAGGTACGGCAGACTCGGGTTGAATCTCGCAGCCGTAACAAGTTTGCGCAGCGTGGGACCGAGCTCGACCTCAGCACCCTCGCGCTCGAACAACATTGCCGTACGCGAAGCTCCCAATTTACGCCGCCACAGCCCTTCGGACACGATCTCATCGGCGTGTACGGACAAGGCATAGCGGTACTCGTGGTCGCCAGCGCGGTAGTAGAGCTCGAACTCAGTGGGCTCGGCAGCAGACACGTCATCGAACCCGAACGCAGAACAACGGGGTATCGATGGACGATCACCCTCTGGTGCATCAGCGCTGGCGGATAGTAATCTGATCGGTCTGGCCACCGCCGAACGAACGTAGTCGAGAGCCTCAAGCAGGTTAGACTTGCCGCCGGCGTTGGGCCCGTACACCGCAGCCACCGGAAGGAAACTCTGCCCATCTGGACACTCGATGAGGGAACGATCAAACTCCTTCATCGGCGTCGCCTGCATGGAAAGCTCCGCCTCGTCGCGATAGGATCTATAGTTCCTGAAGGAAAACTGACAAAGCATTGTCCTCAACATTCCCTTCATTGTTTTAAAAAGGATATCAGAGTTTTTCTTTGATTATAGACTTTAAGTATGCTAAATCAAGCGCTTGCTGCAGCCGCGACAGCAGACGTAAAGTGTCAAACCACCCACACTCAAGCATTCCATTGCCTGAATGGCGCTTAGCCAGCACGTCAAACATTACATGCATGAAAAAAGGGCAACACTCTCTTGTCGAAAGCGTCACCCTTAAAGCTCCGGAAGAGCTTTTGTATTACAGGTCGATATCCTACACCATCTCAATGAGACGGAAGGGCACGTCTAGGCTGTCCGGCAAAAGTGCAGACAGACCATAAATACAATCTAGACGAAGGAAGCGGTAGCAGGCAACCGAGAGGCTAACGGTCACCGCAATCAAAAGAGCCCAAATAATGCAGCACGCCCTTCACTCGCGGAGCATTAGGGTCATCACCCAAGAAATGGACGCTGTAAGAAGGACATCCAACGTAAACATGAGTCTTACCGGTCTCGCAACAGAACAAAATATCGCCAGCGCTGTTCTGAGTCAGGGTATTGTAATTCGAATAGTACTCAAGCTCGTCTGACGGGGCTTCTCCCACAACGATCAGCCGAGGTTCCAACTTATCTAGCCATGTCTTAGGAACGCGACCGGACTTCCGACCATGATGCGGCGCAAAAAGAATATCCACAGGCGAGAGCTCAATGTCGTCTTCGATCGCCACCATGTAGTCATTCACCATGTCACCAAGCCAAAGTGCACGGACCCCTTCCTCAAGCGAGTAGAGAATCGCAGGACTAATATTATTGGGTTTATCAGAGCTTTCTGCATCCCGCAAAGCATCCTGGAAGGTCTCATTATTCTCATCAGGCCAGAGGACGCTAATCCCAGCAGAGCCGCGCTCACTATCAGAAACGTTCATCCATTTACGCTTACACCCCTTGTATATTTTGTAGGCGCAAGACGACCCCTTCAGATCTTTGTACTTTTTAAAACTCTCAGTCTCCGTGGACTTAGAGACATCATTGTCAACGTAATAAAAATTCGGAATGAGCTTAAGCTCATCAAGATACTCAATACCCTGAATATGATCTTGGTCCGGATGTGTGCTAATAAAACGCACTATACCCTTATTACCTGCAAGGTTTTTAATCTCATCAAGGATTTCCGACTTACGCTCATCGGTAATATTACAGTCAATCATGCTGAAGTTATCAGAATTGTGATTGATATAAAACATGTCGCCGTTACCAACGGACAGAGACTTAATCTCGCTCATGATTATCACCTTCCTCAAGATTGAAGTTGATTCGTTTTTCCACATACCGCTCTTGCTTGACCCAGGAAGCAACAAATAAGGCGACAAAAGAGCACAGCGCCGCAGGAAGCCAATGAGATTCCGGCAACAATGACGCAAGCAGGATAATGACGAGCAGAACACCAGCCCCCGCCAGGCTGCGATACATGTTTGAAATCATTAAGAGCTGCTCGACCTTTGGATCGCGTTTCTGAGCATACGCAAAGGCAGAATAGTCCCGCTTTCCGGTCGATTTCATTTTGCGGACCAACGGCTCAATGCAAAGAGAGCCAATCCGCGACGCAATAAGACCGAGAACATAACTCATCACAAATAGTGCGAGCCAGTTAGAGCAGTCAATACAACTGCCCATCGACATCTGGCTGACGGAATATGTTACAAGTGCGCCCGGAATGAGCACATTGAACAGATCGTACGCAGAGATTTTCCCAAGAATATTATCTAGATAGTTATTGGCCAAAATAACGCACCTCCAAGAATCCAAAAACCATCCCTCGAATTTTTTACGGACTAACCCGCCCTGCCACACAAGTGTCAGGTTCTTGAAAAAAAGCTATTTGGAAATGATTTGAACAAACTGGGGCGCATACTGCTGTTGACCAATAAGCGCACACGCCCCTATATAAACTTAGTGGACCATCAACATGGCCTCAATTTTGACAGCTATCCCATCCAGCTCCTTTCGAACAATTAAGTTGTAGTGGGGAAACGACGTTTCACGTTAGATTAATTGTAGCCGTAAACACAATCTATATCCTGTATTGTATTTTGAAACTGAACACAAGATGTTGTGTTTTAGCAGGTAGATACGATTAAAGTTTTGTAGCAAAATAAACAGAAATAAGCGAGCCGTCTGATCCACCCTAGAGGCAGCTTTGTTGACCTGCATAAATTCAAACTGGGCTACGCGTGTTTACACACGGTGAAAGCCCATACATATCGAATACCTGTTCCAAATTAACAAAAGATTTTGCTTGACCAACATGTTGAGACACTCGCTTATTGTCCGGTCGTCAGCCGCAATCAGCCTAGGCGGCAGCCTCGTAGGCTTTTCCCGGAAGGTCTCTGTGTCGAGTCTCGAAGAGGCGCAAGGCGCCCCCATGTTGAAGTTACCGCATCGCGCATAGTCAGCGAAGCGCGGGCGGGACGCCGCCGGGGACCAAATCGGGCCCGCCGCCCTCTCCCCTCCCCAACATTCCCCAGAAAGTTCGCTAATGTTGACTGGGGTTCCCGTAAAATAAACCGCAACAAAATATGTGCGGAGTGCTGGCCTGGAGCTGCCTTCGAACCCTATTGGCTGCTCACCGAGAGGCTCCGCTATGAAACGACCCCTTTACTACCTGCTCTGCGCGATCGCGTGCACGTCCATGGTCAGCGCGACGTTGCCCATGACAGCCATTGCGGAAGCCATCCAGCCTCGGACAACAGCCGAGCAGCAAGCGCAAGCCGACGCTACGAGCAGCGACACAGACAAGGCTGAAGACGGCACCAACACAAATACGGCATCAGATACCGAAGAGGACAGCACCGCAACATCCACCGGCACCAGCACAGCCGACACGGAAAACGCTGACGCCACCGCCGCCGCAACCAACACGGCCACCACAGCCCCCACCCCATCCCTCCGCGCCCAAACCAACGGCACGCCCGAGGCGATCTCCGTTGCAGCAGAAACCGGCTATGCCCACTCCGCCACGGCAAGCCAAAACGGCGTCACCTTCACCGTATCGTGGAACGACGCCCCCGCGGGCACCGCGACGACCTTCCACGTAACCCAAACCAACGGCTCGTCCCAGGCCAAGGCGCGCATGGACGTGCCCACCTATTGGGACGGCGGCAGCCAGGAAAGCGTCTGCGACCCGCCGCGCCAGGCATGGGCCAGCTACTACAGCCTTCGGGCCCGCGCTCGCGATCGGGCCCAAAGAATCCACGTGGGACCACAATTCACTTGCATGGAGCTAGCGAAGGTGCCTATCCCAAATCAGAAATGGTAAAACCAGCAGCAGTGCGATGCGGAGGGGCGCGGCCAGCAGGGTGGCCACGCCCGAGTTGATGCGCTCGCGAATTTCTTGGGAGCTCAAGAGATGAGCTCGTTCACGCGCTTTTGCACAGACGCATAGAGGCTTCCGAGCTTCTTTGAATAGCAGGGGCGGGGGGGGGGGGGGGGGGGGGGGGGGGCGGGGGGGCGGCGTCCCTGGAGGTGCGCTGGACACACACATACACTAA